>JBOFLH010000089.1:0-6970 GCA_051657765.1 Nocardioides sp.
ATACCTGCTGGGTGCACGCTTGGACCGGGGCTTCTCCGTGACCGGGCTGGAACTCTATCTCGGTGGGCTGCCGGCGGCGCAGGGGATGGTGGTGGTGCGGCGGCCGGATTATTCGACGGCTCGGGTGCTGGTAGTGCGCGGGGTGCGAGGTGGCCAGTTGCGGTTCTGGGAGGCGGTGACCCAACGCTCGGTCGGTTCGCTGACCGAGGTGCCGGTCGAGGACGGCGACTCGTTCCACTATCTCGACACCTCTCGGGTGGCGGAGTTCGGGTTGGAGCCGATGCTTGAGCCGGGCACCGCGGTTGGCCGGGTGGAGTCGGTCACCCTGGGTGAAGTCGACAGCCTGTATGTGAATCTGCCGCTGCCGCACGGATCGGGTCAGCGGTACCGAGTGGAGTATCACGACGCCGCCGGGGTGATCGAACAGCTGTTGGCCGGCCAGTCGCTAGACGGCGAGTCGGTTGCCGGGCTCGCCGGCGAGGTGGTGATCGCCAGCGCGTCCCAGTTAGTGGGACCGGTGCGCGAGGTCACCGCCGTGGTGATGGCACAGGTCGACAACCACGCTGCCGACTTCCTTGCCGCTTGCGGCGTGTTGCCGCCGGGTCTCGCCCCGTGGACGGCAGCGCAGCGGCTGGCCGCGATGCCAGTCACCAGCTCAATCGTGGATCCGCGAACCCGGCAGTTGCTGGGTCTGTGCTACGGCCCGGAAGTGACGTCCCGAGACGGCGAGGACGGAGCGCTTGCGGCTCGCATGATAGCGATATTGGCGCCCGAGGCTGTTGCCGATGCGCGCTGGGGGCAGCAACTGTCCGACCAGCTTTCTCGGTGGTTGGGTGATCGCGGCCAAGTCAACCAACACGTCCCACTCGCTGCCCAACGGTTGGCGTTCGGCCTGGGGTTGGCGGTTCACGACAATGAGCTTGAGGTCACTCCGGAGCTGGTGGCCTGGGCCGAAGACCTGGTCGGAGCATCGAGTTTTCCAATGCTGGTGACCACGGCGCAGACCCTGCTGGCTCTGCAGCGACCGATCGTGCTGCGTTACCGTGGCCAGTTCCAGATCCCGGTTCCGCCGCGGGGTGCTGGTTCGCCGTCCTCGACGTCCGTCGAGCCGGGCATGGTAGATCTGACCGGTCGTCGGCTTCGGTTGACACCATGGCTTTGGGACTACCCGTGGGGTGACCGGGAGGGTGATGCGTTCCAGTTGTCGGCCGCGGCGCGAATGCTCGACCTGTGGTTCCAGGTACACCACGGAGCCGGTGCGCGACATCTTGTGGTCTCCGCTGATATGGCGACGAGGCGACACTATGGCGCGATAGCGCTGGTGGGCATGCAAGACGAGGATCGGGCGCTGGAATTGCGACTGGTGGGGCGCGACTTGCGAAGCGTCGACCTGGCCGGTTGCCGCCTATGCCGGGCGGACTTGCGGGGGTTCGACCTCTATGGCGCTGACCTGATGGGCACCGACTTCTCGCATGCCAACCTCTCCGAAGCAGTGCTGAGCTGGGCAGATCTGACAGAGGCCGACTTGTCCGAGGCCAACCTGGCCGGGGCTGAGCTTCATCAAGCTCAGCTGAGTCGAGCCAACCTCTACCGGGCAAATCTGGCCGGATCAGACTTGACCCGGGCACGTTTGGCTGGGTCGAATCTGACCGAAGCGAACCTGGAGCGTGCCGACCTGCGCGGCGCTGATGTCAGCGGGACCGGTCTCAGTCGGACCATGCTCCGAGATCGGGGGGCTATCGTCGATGTGACCACGTCGACCGACTACGACGATGACGACGGACCGACCACCGGTGGAAACAGCAGGGCCGAGTCCGTGGGGGATGTCGACGACGAGCGGACGCGGGATTGGCGAAGCGTGGATTGGCGGGTGGAGTGGCCACTCGGTAGTGACTCGGGGGTTCACGCCCCCGGCGGCGCCGGCTTCTTCGTCGGTAAGGATCTCTCGGGCGGCGTGTTCGCCGGAATGGACTTGTCGGGGGTGAGTTTCGCCGGGGCGGTGTTGCGAGGAGCGGACTTCACCGGCGCGAACCTGCGGGACGCGGACTTCACCGGCGCGGTGTTGACCGGGGCGTCGTTAGCGAATGCCGATCTCACGGGTGCGGTGTTGTCGTCTGCGGTGCTGCTGCACGCAGACCTGCACGGTTCGGACTGGTCGACCGCGGTCCTGGACGGCGTGGTGTTGGACGGGGCGGTTCTTGCCGCCATCGACGACGACGGCCGAGAGGTGCACCCGGCGGTAGGCATGGCGAACCTCGCGGGGGTGGCGTTCGCGGGTACCGGGGTAGGGATCGGTGGCCGCGGCTTGCCGGACTCGGCACCGCGCGCGGTGCTTCGGTCGCTACCAGCCGTGGCGGAGTTACGGGTACGGGGGGTGGCGGCGGACGGTCGCGGTGCGGTGGATTGGGCGTTGGTGGAGTTTCTCGTGGGGGTGTTGCCGCCAGGGGTGGACGCGCGGTGGGCGGCCGCGGCTCGCCGGGGTGTCATGTGGACGGTGCTAGAGGACGACGCAGGATTCGTGTGGGGCGCGGCCTGGGGCGAGCAAGTGTCCGCGGAGACGATGGCGTCCGAAGGGGTCAGTCATCAGGACGCTGTCTGGGAGCCGCGGGGTGTGTGGGGTGATCGTCGGGTCGTGGGCGTGGAGCAGCGGTTGGTGGCGACACTGGTGGACCGGATCGAGCAGCGGGTTCGCTTGAACCACGCGGCGCGGTTGGTCGACCCGGCCGGGAACGATCGGCCGGTCGTCAGCGATGCTTTGCCGGAGTGGGGGCTGAACCACCGGGTGCTGTGGCAAGGCCGGCGGTTGGCGGACGCGCTGACCTTGTTGGTCACCGACTATCAGCTCCCACCGGTGTTGGCGGTGACGCCGAGGCTGGTGGCCTACGTGTCCGGCCTGCTGAGATATTGGTCCGTCGGCGGCGGATACCGAGTTGAGGATGGCGCAGATCTCGGCGAGCCGACGGCGGTTCGGGCTGCGCTTCGCTTGCTCACCGGTCAATTGCCGGGAACTCGGCTCGGCTATGCGGGAGTGTTCGGGCCCGAGCTGGTTTCTCCTCCGCTGGCAGCGGTGAACATCGACCTCACCGGGATGCTGGTCACGCTGGAGGCCGTGCTGTCCGAAGGTTCCGACGAGGCCGGACTGTGGGGGTTGCGGATGGCCGCGTTACAGCGGCCCTGGCATCACCAGGTTGAGTCGAGGATCGTGCCGACGGGCGGCGGTGGCCTGCTGGTCCTGTCGTTCGAGGAACTCCGAGCGGGTGGACCCCGGTTGGCGACCGTGCTGAACGAGATAGTCGACCGGCGCCGGGACGTCCAGCTGGTGTGGTCCGAGGAGTTGCCCGGTGCGCAGTACGGTATCGCGAGCCCAGGGTCGGGTCTGGGTCCGTGGCTGATTGGTCGCCGGCCCGGCGACGGAGTGGCCGATTGGTGGGTCATCACGGTGATGCGGTTGTTCCTCGGTGGCTCAGGTCGCCGACACCTAGTCTTGACCCACCAACGGTTGTGCTTCCTCTGGGACCTGATCTCCTTGCGCGCTGCTAGCGACGCGGTGGTGACCGCGACCGCGACGAGAACGTTGGTCAACCTGATGGTCTTCTCGCCGTGCGACGTGATCAGGTTCTCCGGCGTCTTCCCGATTGACGCGATGGGCGAGCCGACGGCGGTGAGCGATCCCTTGCGACTGGGCGCCGGTGACGCTGCCGGCGGGCGCTCGGCCGGTGTGGATCTGAGTGACGTCGCGTGGCAGGCGAAGATCGTGGCCGACACCGTGCCGCCCCATGCGGCCCACGACCCTTGGGGGTTGGCGACTGCCGGCCGAATAGCTCCGCTGCTGGCCCACGTGCGGGACCAGTTGGACGCCGAATCGGCGATCACGGTGAGTTTCGATACGTTGCGAGCGGGCGGGCCCTACTTCGCCAGCGCTTTGCTGGCGATGCGCGAGGAGGATCCGGCCATGCGGATCATTTGGGCCCCGTCCGCCAATCAGGTGGTCGCCAGCCCGCACGAAGCGGAACCGTCGGACATCGACGGCGTGAGCGACCCAGTGATCGGCCCGGGATCTGATTGGTCAGCCTGGGCAATTGACTCGACGACTGTGCCGAATTCCAGCGCGTTGGCCAAACGATGCTTGGCCTACCTCTTACGGTTGTTCGTGGAAGACTCACTCGTGGTGCCGGAGCCGCCAGTTCGGCCGGTCGCGGGTGGGATTGGTCTGGACCCCACCGAGGAGGATCACGATCAGATACCGCTGGTGCGGCTGCGCGATTTGGTCGTCACCGGCGGTCTGGTCGTCTTCGCCGAGCGTCTGGCCGAATATTGGCGCAGCTGCGGTTTGTTGTCCGACGACGGCGTGACCACCACCGTGCCGATGCTGATTCGCCAAGCTATCGGCCATGTCTTCGCCGAACTCCCCGAGGCCCGGCGAGTGATCCAGGGGCCGTTTCCTCACGCCCTGTTTCCAGGAGTGCAGGACTTCCCCCCGGTCGCGGCGGACGGCACCTATCCACCTGTCGTCGTGCCGGGGCAGCTGGGGAACCACCCGCAGATACTCGACGTGTGGGGGGTCGGGTTGGCTGGCCGGATTAGCAAACACTACGGCGCGCTCGAGGCACGGATCATGGTGCTGGAGGGGGATCGTTCGCGATTGACCTTGCGGCCCGATGACCTGGATTCGATTCGCGACGAGGTTTTCGTCATTGCCTTGCGGCGGATCGCTCGCGACCACCGGGCATTGGGCATCGTGTTGGCCGTGCCGAGCCTTCTTGACCCGGCCGTCGAATTGACGATCCCGATTCCGCTGCCTCCCGCTGCCGCGGATGGCGCGACCTCTGTCATCCCCGCGGTGGGCGCTGATTTCGCTCACGCACTGGAGCGCTGGTTGCATGACCTGCTGGTCGACATGGTCTCGCCTGGTGACCTTCCGCGACTCGCCGTCACCTCGGACCTGATCAACCTGGTCACGTCGGTTACCCAGATCCTCCGCGAGCTTGCTCGGCAGCTCGGTTCGGTGCCAGACATGTCGTGGCACGACGCTTGGGTGCGCGTAATCAATCGGCTCTCGGTCGAGATGCCGACCCTGGTCGTGAACTACACCGGTGCGGCTCGGTCCGGACTGTTCGCTGTCCGCGGATGGCACCGGGCGGACGTCATGCTCACCGGAGTCGAGCTGCCGATCGATATCGTTGCCCAAGCATCTGCCGCCCCATCGGAGATCGTTGCCGAAGGTGTCGTGCCGCCGTGGGGGTTGGATGTGGCGGCCGCCGTCCGTGACCTCACCGATCTGGTCACGATCGGTGATGCCGATCAACCGCCCGTGCTGTGGCTCACGGTGGATCAGCTCACCGAAACTGACTCATCGCTTTTCCTCGGGATCGATGTCCTGCGTCGGCGAAACCCCGGGCTGCGGGTCCAGACCGAGCTGCTGCCCGATCACGACCTCAGCGGGCTCGATCTCCGTGATGTGGCCGATCACTCGGCCGGCCGGGCCCGCGCTCGCCGGCTGGCCGATCTCATCGAGTCCGGCCTCGTCGGCGATGTCTCGCCGCGGCTATCGGTTGCCCTGTGGTCTCAGTTCGCGCGAGCGGTGGCGCTGAGCTGGCGGCATCGCAGGATGGCCACCGGTCCGCGGCGCCGAACCTCCGAGGTGTTGCAGCAGTGGGACGACGGCGAGATCGACCGCCTCCTTGCCTACGCGGTGGACGAGCTGGTCGCCCGCCACCCCGACCTTGTCCTGGCCTTCGAGGCCACCGAACGGATGCGGTTGCCCGCGGTTGACGTGCCGGCGCGGCTGCTCCCACCGAGCAGAGAGATCGACCCGTGGGGTCTCACGATGGCGAACCGCGCCCAGGAGCAAGGAGCACTGCTAGCCGCGTCCGCGACCGAGGCAGAGGACACTGGGGCCACCGGGACTATTGTCGTGCCCGCCGGCCAGGTCGCCACGGGTGGCCACGGGCTGATTGTTGCCGCCGCCCAGTGGCACCTCCGGCCTGGCTCTGCCAAGTTGGTGTTCGAGCACCCACAGCTCGACGAGCTACGGGAATTGGTGGAGTATCGAGAGGACCCGGATCGGTCGATGGTTGGCCACTGGCTGGTGCTCACTCCCGAAGTCGTCAACCGAGTCGGTCCGGAACTCGTGGCGATCGCGCAATATGTCATCGCCGCCGAGCGACCCGACGAGGTCGCCTCGGTCCGGCTGGCCCTGGACGGATCATTCGCCAGAGAACAGCTGCTGGATCTGGACCTGCGCGCCGCCGATCTGCGGCGCTGCTTCCTGATGGCCCAGCAGTTACACGGCCTTGACCTGAGCTTCGCCAACCTGGCGGGGATGAATCTCTTCAACACGAATCTGGCCGGCGCGAACCTCAGCGGCGCGAACCTCATCGGGGCTGGCCTGCCCAGTGCCGACCTGACAAACGCCAGCCTCCGGTCGGCAAATCTCACCCGCGCCTACCTCGAGCGAGCCAATGCTCGCAGAGTGGACTTCACCAATGCCGTCCTCGACCGAGTGTCCATGGCCGACGTCACCCTGATCGGCGCGGATCTTTCCGAAACCGTGCTCACCGAGGCGAACCTGACCGGCGCAGACGTCACGGATGTCATCTGGCCGGCAGGGGGCCCGGCGGGTGTCGATCTGCTGGGAGCGTTCGGCCTGCCCGCGGAGTTCGCCCACCTGGCCAGCGTCCGGTTGATGCCGAACGATGATCTCGATGCCGACCACCTTGATGGCAACGGCCCAGCGCACGGTGGCGGTGGTAGGGCGGAGTCGGTTGGGGATGGTCCGGTGGTCCGAGGACCGTTCGGGTCGGGTGGTTACGCCGAGTTCTACGGTCGGGCGATGGGCCGGGTCGTGGTTCCGCTGACCTGGTCGTTGATGAGTCAGGTTCGTCCGTTGTCGCCGTCCCGCAGGGCTGAGGTGATGACTGCGCTCGCGGTGTTGTTCGACGCGCTCGGCACCGCGGTTCTCGAGCCCGGA
>JBOFLH010000090.1:0-2404 GCA_051657765.1 Nocardioides sp.
GTAGTGACCCTCAACAACTCGCAGAACATGGCGTAGGTTGTCTGCGTAAGGCCCATAGTGGTGCTTCACAAAGTGAAGTCGCAGCGGTTCCCCGGCGGCCTGCAAGAAGTACATCAACTTCTGCGCCTCAACCAGCGAAGGCATAGCCAGTGCGTGTGTTGCATATCCGGACATCAGGGCAATGAGCCCCGCGCGGCCAGTTGTCATCTCCGGCATCACCTCCGAGGTGGGCATTTCAGCCGCCGCAGGAGCGCCATTCGGTGGATAGATGATCACGTCTACATCTACGAGCCGAGCCAATCTGCTTAGCATCAGTGGCTCGACCTCACTCCAGCGGAGCCCCCCATTCCCACAGCCAAGCGGCGGTATCGCAATGGAACGAACCCCGAGATCATGGACAACTTCAACCAAGGCGTCAAGACCACTCTCAATGTCGCTCAACTTTGACCGCGACTTCCAGTGCCTCTTGGTTGGGAAGTTGATGATGAAACGGGGACCGGTCATCTGCTGCGTGGGCCAGACATGCATACGGCCGGTAGCGAGCCCCCCCGCCCTCGCCACTTTCTCATAATCTCTGAACATCGCCGGGAAAGCCCGCTTAAACTGGAGGGCTATGCCTTTGCCCATAACACCGACAGTGTTAACGGTGTTGACTAGAGCGTCGACGTCCGCCGCGAGCAAGTTGCCTCGAGCTTGCGTGATCATCAAGTCGCGTCCCATGCGCTAGTAGTACCAGTTACCTCTGACAGTAACACTTGTACTGTAGCCGGCCTCTCTGATCACCGCTCGAGCGACTTCCGCCACGTCAGCTGTCTTCGTTACCACGAGCTCGATGGCGTCCCACGACACGGCCTTGTGGGCGAGGCACTCCGCCATCCGGCGCTCCTTCCGATCGGGCTCATCCTCAGTGTCATTCCAGTATTGACTCTTCATCAGGGCCCAGTCGATATCCGCATCTAACGACGCGAAAACGTCCTCGCTGTAGCCGGCGTGGGCGAGGACGGCGTTGCGGTCAGTAACGACCAGGGAGAGTCCAGTGTCCAGCAGACGTTCGACCGTACTGACAAGATACACAATGGAATCGCACCCGTCTTGGTATGGCCGAAATTAAACAAAATCGCAAAACGGGTCTAATCGCGGTAGAGTCGTCCTGTGCCTATTATTTCGGTTGATGCGGACGAGCGGGTTGTTCTTCTGAATTGGAAGAAGCGCGGGGACACGATGATTCTTGTCCGCATGAAGTCTGAGGCCGTCCTGTATGCGTCGGTGGGTGTTGGTGTTGATGCGATCGCGGTATCGGTGGATCGGTCGCCGCGGACGGTCGCCGGGTGGTTGAGTGATTGGAATGGTTCTCGGTTGGGTTCGGTGGTGACTGGTCATGCTGGGAATGAGAATGCAGCGAAATTGACCGAGCGTCAGAAGTCTCAGTTGGCTGAGGTTTTGGCTTCTCCGCCGAGCGAGGCGGGGGTGCGGGCTGATTTCTGGGATGTTCCGGCGCTGGAGGATGTCGTGAAGGTCAAGTTCGGCGTGGAGTACGAGTCCGACTCGTCCTATCAGTTGCTCATGAAGTTTCTCGGGATGAGTTTCAAGTTGCCGGACCCGTATGACAAGCGTCGTGACGAGGTTGCCATCCTGAAGCGGATGGCCGAGTTGAAAGCCGAGGTGGCGGGCCTGCTGGATGAGGGGTACGAGGTCTACACCGTGGACGAGGTGCGCGTGGAGCACGAGTCGGAGACCCGGCGCATGTGGCTTCCGACGGGCGTGCGGACCAAGTTGTATGTCGACCGCGAGCGGGCCGCGATGTCATTTTTTGGTGCTCTGAGCCTGACGAAGAAGAAGTTGAAGCTTTATCCGATCACCGGCATGCAGGATGCCGAGCAGATGATCCTCATGATGGACCGACTTCAGCGGGAGACCCCGGCGGCGAAGATCGCCGTCGTGCTCGACAACGCGAGTTTCCATCACGCGAAAGCCCTCACCAAACTGTTCCGGCCCGGGGAGTTGCTCGATCGCATCACCCCGATCTACCTCCCGCCGTACGCTCCTGACCACAACCCCACCGAGCACGTCTGGAACGCCGCGAAAGGTCACATCGCCAACCTGCAGCGAGGCACACCAGAGGAGACGTTCAGCGCGTTCACGACCTACGCGACCGGACGTTCCTACGACTACAACTTTGAGAATCTACCGATCACGAAACGACCTGCTGATTTTGTTTAATTTCGGCCATCGCAGCGGCCAGCGTAGTGGGCGTAGCGTCCGCAAATCGGGAGCGGCGCCCAACTATACCCCCCACCCTCCAGTGCGGTCGGCACGGTGAAGTTTCTTCTCCTGCGGTCATTGGATGCGAGCGCTTGATAGGTTCTCAAACTTTCACCGATAGCAAGGATGGAATTGTGAGCAA
>JBOFLH010000091.1:0-4155 GCA_051657765.1 Nocardioides sp.
CTACGGCGCTCATGGCGCGGAGCCGCAGTACCTCCGCCGGGCTGCTGACCTGGGCAGACGCTGGTCAGGGCCGGTTGTGGGTGGCGCGCCTGTAGGGATTCGAACCCCAAACCTTCTGATCCGTAGAGGTCTGCTCGCGCTGCGCTGACCTTGACGTTTGCTTGAGAGAGCCAAGACTCGGGCACGCTTCAGGCACAATTGCCCAAGCTGACCCCCTGGCCGGGGCCTCCTAGGGGTGTGCGCTGCCGATTCCTCAGCTCACGTATCTCTCAAGGGCCTCTCGACCAGCTGGATCGTTCAGTAACTCGTACAGCGCGATCTCTCTGCGAAGAGCCAAGTGTCCCGCCTCTGTTGCAGCGGAGCCCGTCGACGGGACTTGTGATTGGATCAGCTGCGCGACCAGCTGAGTAAGCGGATCCCCGACAGCCTGCCTGAAGTTGAAGCCAACCAACTGCATGATGGTCACAGTCTCGGTGGTGATCAAGCTCTTGATCACCTCCATAGTCTCTCCAGTCTCATCATCGCCGGACAGGCCAATCAGCTTCTCCGCGACGGGTACTAGCTCGTCGGTGATGTAGGCGATGTCCGCGTCAGAAATCCTCTGCGAGATTAACTCCTGCTCGAAAGCTTGGGCGATCGAAATTAGCTCGGCCTTATCAGCGATGAGCTCGTTGACTAGCTGGGTGAGCTCGGCCACGGCTTCTTGGTCGTTCCTGCGACTCCGGATAGCAGCTATACGTGAGAACGCTATGCTTGCTGTATTCCGGACCGCACTCGCAGCCAGCGATGCTGCTAGGTCGGTGAGGTCAGCCGTGGTCATGAAAAGCTCCTGGTTGTTGAAGTGGATACGGTGTGAATCCTGCGTCTGGCATACCTAAAGGAGTCCGGTCACATATGTTGCACTAGGTTCCCGGGCGAGCCGGCATGCAAATGCGAAGCGGTTGAGGTGATTCTAAGATTAATGCTCGACCAAGCCAGTGCTTATTGGATCAGTTTCTGAGTACGAAATGGATTCGGGCTCGTTCAACTGCCTCCACGTGACAAATGATTCGATCGAGACTTCGTAGAGCTGGCGACATCTATTGTCGATGGCATAGTGAGCCTCGGGCTTGCGGATCGCGGCACGTATTTGTCGGTCGCACTTCTGGCAGTGGACAATTGGGCGGGCGCCGCTCCCTCCAGATCCGTATCTGCCGACTGGAGTTGCGTCTTGCTTTGTAAAGTCGCCGTCGGTTGTAACTCCGCCGTGCTTAAGGTCGAAGATTAGGCTTGCAGCGCAGCTTAGGCAGACGGCGAACTTGTGGTTGCCATCGCTTAGGCGCGTGAGGACGCGTACCTCGCGGCCGCACTTGGGACAGTCCCGTGTGACTGGTGCTAGCTGCTCTTCCGCAAACTCCGCGGTGACAGGCGAGCCGCCAATGGGCCGGGAGAATACGGATCCGTCGGAGCGGCGGTGTGCATTAAACCTGCATCGACAATCAGGGCATCTAGCTGCCGCCGTATCTCCACCGTAAGGCCCGATACTCACGGTTGCGGTACGCCCACATGTGGGACAAGTGGCGTGCTCAATGAGTCGCGATTTTGAAGTTCGGAGCCCAGTGAGGTCAGCCCGAATTTCTTCTAGGCGAGAGATGACTCCGCCGACCTCATCAACTGAGTCAGGATCACTTTCACGCTTGTCTCGTCGATCAAGGCTCTCTGCCAAATTTTCCATCTCTGAGATAGTGGAAAGCAAATCACCTACCTCGAAGGGGTCGCCTAGAATTCCCTGTATCGCTGATACTTGCGCTCCTACCAAGTTTGCAGATTGACCTACCAGGGCGAACCCCGTCTCAGCTGGCATGCTGCGATCTGCGCACTGGTCGACTACTCGGCTCATCTGCCCAGCTGCTTGCCCGAGCGTCTTGCTGACCAAGCCGAGCTGTGCGCTGACTTCCTGCATGGCCTCCCGCTTCGAAACTGCCTTCCCAACGCTCCAAGAGAGGGCTACGCCGCCAAAAGTGGTTCCTAGAGTTCCCAGGTAGAGCAGATAGTCAGGTGCTCCTGGGGTCGTTGTGGCCACAGTGAGGACCACACCTAGCGCGACTAAGAGGATGCCTGCCAGGACCTCAACCGGGTGCTTTCCAAGATGTGACCAGAGTTGTCTAAACACTTGTGATCTCCGAGGATGAGGGGAGGGGCCTTGTTCGGCAGCTTGCCACAACCGGCCGGTTCGGGCTATTCTGCGCGCGACGTCACAGACGTCCTAAGTAAGCTTGCACCTTGCTAGCTATGACCCCGGATTCGCTGCTGCGGTCCGGGGTCCTATTTACCCAACGTCGGTTGCTGGCTCCGCCTCGGTCGACTGATCCCAATCGTGCGAGAGTCGCTGGGCCATGCTTCGTGGCTCGCTGCTGGGCAAGACCTATCCTCAGACGCTTGGGGGTGGGAACGCTTTCGTGCTCGGGTTCGGCAGGGGAGGGCGGTCGCCAGTCGCCGTCCTCCTGTGAAAGTGATAAGGCGCCGTGGTCGCGATCGGCGTGGGCAGACACTTGGAGTCTTGTAGCTCGACGGCATTGCGTCTCCCGCTGGCGAGATCCCCTGCGGGCGGGTGAGCGAATCAGTCTTCCTAGCGCTCTCGGACCGTGACGAGAGCCACAGAGGCGTCGTCGTGACGTTTGAGTCTTCGGCCGTTGGGTTGTTGTGAGAGTTCGGGGAGGGTGCGGCGTTCGGTTTCGCGGATGGTGTCGATGAGGTGCTCGGCTCCGTCTTGGTCGATGGTTCGGGCGAGGTTCTCCCATTTGCCGAGGTGGAGGAGTTCGACGTACCGCGTGATGCCGTCGGTGAGCAGGTAGAGCGCGGGGTTGCCGTCGAGTGTCCCCGTGACGGCGGCTTTGGCGGCTTCGGGTTTGGTGGAGGCGACCCAGAAGCCTTTGTGGTTGTTGCGGGCTTCGCGGATGGCTTCGGGTGCGTAGCTGGGGAGGTGTGCGCTGCGGGTGTCTTGGATCAGGGTGATGTTGTCGTAGTCGGTGCCGTAGCGGGCCATGATCGGCGAGTCGGCGAGGACGAGGTAGTCGATGTGCTCGGCGCCGATGCGCGCGATCGCGACGGTTGAGGATGGGCTATCCGGGTTGGCGAGGTCGCACGTGTCGGCATGGGCCGCGCAGGTGCGCTCGATCGCTTCGGCTAGCGCATCGACGAGCGTCACATCGTCCGATTGGAGCAGCGGCGGGGCGAGGCCGGCCGCGAGCTGGCGAACGAGCCACGGAACATCGTGAATACATCCGCTGCGCGCGCTGGGATGAGCTGTCGCGCCGTCGAAGACCGCAACCCAGGACGGGCCGGCGATGACAAGGTCCTCATTGACTGTGCCGGGTGCGGCGACACTGGTGAATGAGATCTGCATCGTCTGGCGCTATTCGGGGATGGTGAAGCGGTAGGCGAAGGTCATCATGTCTCCAGCGATGACGGCCAGCATGACCTCGCGAGGTGTCCCGGTTGCGTCGTAGGTGGTGCGGATGAGGTCGATGACTGGTGTGCCGGCCGGTAGCTCGAGTTCTGCGCTCTCGGGGCCGTTCGGCATCCGCACCGACATCTCCTCATTGATCTCCTGGAGGTCGTAGCCGGCCTCCTCCAAGCGGGCGAACCCACCGCCCGGCCCGGTGTCTTCCTGCTGAATCAGAGTGCCGCGCACCACATCGAGCTCGTAGTAGGAATCCGCGAGCTGATTCGGCCGGCCGTCCACGATGGTCGTACGCCGGCGCACCCACACGGGAGTTCCCGGCTCCACTCGGAGCCGTTCGGCGACCAGGTCCGGCGCGGGCACCTCCTCCAGCTCCCGGACCACCTGAGTCGCTGTGTGGCCCTGGGCGGCGGCCTCTGCGGTGAGGATCGCTTGACCGCCGCGCCAGCGTCGTTTGGAGTACCGCTCGATCCCGTGCCGTCGTGTGGCGGGCTTCTCCCGGACGAAACTGCCCTTCCCCTGCCGGGTGACGATCAGGCCCTGTTGCCGTAGCAGCTCGACGGCCCGGCGGACCACGGCCAGGCTGCACCGGTGCGTCTCGGCGAGTTCGTCGAGTGTCGGCAGCTTCTCGCCAGGAGCGAGTGCGTGGGACTCGATCTGTCCGCGGATCTCATCGGCGACGCGGACCTGTAGCGGCCGGGCGTCGGTCAGGT
>JBOFLH010000092.1:0-5853 GCA_051657765.1 Nocardioides sp.
TGTTCGTGGGCGAGGTCACTCGCATCGAATCGCGCTTGGCCCCCATCGTCTAGTGGCCTAGGACGTCGCCCTTTCACGGCGGTAGCACGGGTTCGAATCCCGTTGGGGGTACCACGCCTGACCTGCACGTTTGCAGGCCCAAGCAGCGGCGGCAGCGGCCGCGTGACGTGGTTCGTGACATGAAGCGACCCGTTCGGCCCGTTTGAGGCGATCTTGGCCGACTGCGGCGAGTTGGGTTCACGGTTGACTCCTAGGTGTCAATGTCGATGAGTGGTCGACGCGAGCCGGTTGGTTGCCGCCCTGGAGGTGGTGTGGTCCGGGATCCGCGAGCGGCATCCTGATGTGCCGCCGGTACTGGTGACTCTGGGTGCGGGAAGCATCGGCGTGCCTGCGGGCTCGTTGAAGTTGGGCCACTTCGCTGCTCGTCGCTGGGTGGCTGCCGGCGAGGGTTCGGAAGCGGTGGCGGAGCTGTTCGTCGGCGGCGAGGGTCTACAGCGGGGTGCCGAGTCGGTGTTGGCGACGTTGCTGCATGAGGCCGCTCACGGGATCGCCCACGTGCGGGGCATCCAGGACACATCGCGTCAAGGCCGCTATCACAATGGCCGTTACCGCGACCTTGGTGAAGAGGTCGGGCTGACGATCACCAAGACCGGCGATATCGGCTGGTCGGGAACGGCGCTTGCATCTGGGACAGCTGAGGAGTACTCGGCCGAGGTCGTCGAGCTGGCGGATGCGTTGGTGGCCTATCGACGGGCTGAAGGGCAGCTCTCGGCTGACCCAGGCACAGAGCCAGGAGGTGGTGGCGACGGCGAAGCCGCGAGTCCTTCGGGGAAGCGACCGAAGAACGGTCTGGTGTTGTCGTGTGCGTGTCCGCGCCGGATCCGCGCGTCAATGGCCGTCGTGCAGTTGGGCCGGATCCTCTGTGGGGTGTGCGGCGCAGACTTCGAGGCGGCTTAATCTAGGGCATACGGGTTTGAGAGGGTGTAGGTAAATGTCATTGCGGCTTAGGCTCCCAGCGGTCGAGCAGCTACTTGGCTGCTCCTTACCTGCCCTAGATGCCGCCTCAATTGGCCGACTGGTCGACGAGTCCATCGCGGAGACCGACCAGCTTGAGTTCAAGAAGGTTGCGACCTTCCTGGAGGACGATCCTGGGCGAGACGACTTCGCTAAAGACGTGTGCTCCCTCGCCAACGCGTCAGGCGGGCTCATCGTCTACGGCATCGGCGAGGCGGAGGGTGTCGCGACTGAACTCGCGCCCTTCTCGAAGCCGACGGGCGAACTTCGTCAACGGCTGGCCAACATCCTCAGTAGCCGCCTGCGGCCAACACCGACGATCGACGCCGACTTCCTGGCAACACCTGATGATGCCGCATCCGGCTACATCGTCGTTGCCGTGCCGCCAAGCCTTGATGCACCGCATGCTGTGACCAAGGGCGACGGCTGGATGAGCTTTCCAGTGCGTTACCTGACAGAGACCGAGTTCATGCGCGAGGCGCAGCTTGCCGGTCGATACCGGGATCGTTTTCGCTCTGCTCGTGCACGAGAAGAGCGCCTCAGCGAGCTCATGGATCATGCCGAAGACGTCGGCCGCGAGTCGCACATGGAGGTCGGACTCCGAGTTGCGGTCGTGCCCGCGGTTCCCGGTCACTTTGCCGTGTCAGCGCACGCGGTGACGGACTGGCAGGAGCGCATTCGTGGGCGGGGGGCGGGCACGAGGACCTTTGGAAAGGCGAGCGGCCTGTGGGGCGAGACCTGCACGATTGGCGTCGGCTCGATCTCTTACCGCTCCGGCAACTGCTTCGTTGACTTCTACCGCGACGGCTCATCGGTCCTTGAGGCGCGGTGGAATGACCGCGTTAGCTTTGTAGCGATGCTGACACGAGAGGCCGGTGATCCGGTGCGGGTAAGCGCAGAGAGCTTGTGCATCCAGTTGGCGAGCATGCTCGATGTGGCCACAGAGTTCGCGACCGTCGGCGCAGGTGTCGCGGGCGATCTGCTAATCGGGGTAGAACTCACAGCCACCTCGGAACACGGTACTAGGCAGCCGATGGTGTTGGTGGGTAAGCAGGGCGGGCTTTCCAACGGTCTCGGCGTACTCACAATGGCACGGCCCCTGTGCGCATCGTTTGAGACATCTGCTGCCTCGCACATACTGGGCGGACCAATCGGATCCGAACTGATTTCCGAGTGGCACCGGATCCTGACTGAGTTGCTGAATGGGATGGGTCTGGCCGAGTCCGAACTCACCACGCCCGACGGAAATGTGACCGCAGCGGGCTGGACTGACACTAGTCGCGAACAGGTCGAGAGCTGGGCGAAGCTACACGGACTCATCGCCCCGACCGACCTGCGGAGCGGCTAACAGGACGCACGCTGCGCCGCTGCCTTGTACAACTTACGACTGCCGCCGGTCCCCTGCGCGTTTCGGGCATACTCGACGGTATGGGAGCTCGTGTGGTGTTGCGTGATGTGTCCAGAGGTGTCCGCAAGGCGGTCGTGGTTGAGCGAGTGGACGATGTCGAGATCGACCCGCGCGACGAGGATGAGTGCACGGCATTTTTGCGGGTGTTGGCGAAGCAGAACCGTCGGCGACCGGTGGATTGTGAGATCGAAGTGACTCCTCGGCGTGGTGGGAGTCAGCGGTACCGGGTTCCGGGCTGACCGACAGCTCGGCCCGGACGGGGTTAGCAGGCTGGTTCAGTACCTCCAGTTGCTGCCGGTGCCTTTGTATTCGGCGACGGGAATAGGCTTGTCTTCGGGGCGCATGCGTTGCCGGTAGAGGATGCCGTGGAGGTGGTCGATTTCGTGGGCGATGAGGCGGGCCGTTCCTTGGTCGAAGGCGCTGATTGCGGGTTGGCCGTCAAGGGTGTGGTGTTCGACTTCGATCGCAAGGGGACGAGGTACGCGGCCGCGCACGTCGAAGAAGCTGAGGCAGCCTTCGTATTGGGTATCGGTGTCGCCTGACTCGGCGATGATGCGCGGGTTGAGGAGCGCGATCTTCTCCCCGGCCGGAGTCGTGACGATGCAGGCGGCGCGGGTGATCCCAATCTGTGGTGCGGCGAGTCCCATGCCTTTGCTGAAGGTGTGTACTCCCGCGATGTGTGCGCGGGCAGCCCAGAGCGCGGCGAGTGTCTCCTCAGCTTCGCCGGCATCTGCCGGTAGGTCGAAGCGCCGAGCCGGTGTGGTGAGGATGGGGTCGCCGTCCTGGACGACGCCAACATCGGCCATGACTTCACTCGCCCGCCGCCGACTCGTCGCGTCGGGCGCAGGTTTGTCGATTGCAGGGTCGTCGGGCAGGTTCCGGAAGGACCATTCGAGCCGGTAGCGGGCGTGGAGCGGTGGGTCCTCGGTCGACCACGAGAACAAGCTGCGGCCGTCCCGCTCTGTCCGGCGTACTGCGGTCTTGAGGGCGACCTCGGAGGCGGTGAGCGTGGTTTCTGTGCCCCACACCGCAGGTTCGAAGTCGGTGGGGAATTCCAGGTCCACGCTGAGCCGCTTGGTCGGTAGCCGGACTGCGCGTTGGAACCATCTGCCCCACTTGGTCTCGCTGACCGCGTACGTGTACTCGATGACGGTGCTTTCGCCTGGGTAGAGCGGGAACTTGCCGGTGTCGTTTTCAAACATCAGCCAGAGTTCCTTGAAGGCGTCGCGGTCGTGGCGGACCGTCCAGCGCATCGGGTCTCGGTCGCCGTGGATCGCGCGGAGCTCCAGTTCCTGCCAAGTCAACGGGTGCTGGCGGTAGTGGGCGTTCGATTTCTCTGGTGCGCCTGGGTAGCGGTCGACGGCGATTCGGATCAGGTACTGGGTGATCGGTTCGCTACCAGCGTTGTGTAGGACGCGGCGTTGGGTGGCGGTGTAGTGGGTGCCGTTGAAACTCAGCCGGGCGTGGTCGTGCTCGACCACCAGACTCGGCGTCGCGTCCGTCGTCTCAGTCGTGCGCTCGGACCGGGCCGCAGCTCGTGACGGCTTCTTGAGGTCGCTGTCGCGCCACGCTCGCAGCAGGGCACCGCCGGCGTTGAGTACGTCTTCAGCGCGGGACGCGAAGGTGTGGGTGGCGCGTTCGCCCCCGGTCTCGATCTTGGAGATGTAGCTGCGGTCGAAACCCATCTCGCGGGCAAGGTTGGTTTGGGACCGCCCTCGTACCTCCCGCCAGTGTTTGAACTCGCTGACGAAGGCGTCCGTCAGGTCTTCGGGCATGAGCAGGTCTCCTCCCGAGCGTGAGTGTGAGTGAGTGGTGAGTGCGTGTCAGTCACCCTGTCATCACATGGTGACAGCGGGGTCTCCTGGTGACCATGAGAGAGCAGATACCGGCGATGGCGGCCGGGCCAGAAGCGCCTGCGACCACGCTCCCCAACGACACCGACGACGGCTTCGCGGTCAGTGGCCAGCCGCATTTCTGGCTCGCCGTGCCGGCGGCCAGGGATCTGTTGGTAGCGGCGTGGATGATCGAGGGCCTGGCGGAGGTCGACGCGGAGACGCTGGCGCGGTGGAGCGACGCTGAGGTGTGGGAGCGTGCGGTCCAGAACTTGCTGGCTCACGGAGCGTTGGCGGTCAGGCAGGAGTTCGCCGCACTTCGGTTTTCCGACGGCTACCGGCACGCCAGTCCCGCTCTGGCGTCGTACTTCGCGCTGGTAAGTCGCCGGATCGACGAGGCGTTTGCGTCGGTTCGTGACGGCAACGACAGCCCAAGACGAGCAGCTTCCTGATGACTCGGACAAAGCCGGGTCCGCTGTCGGCGGGCGGTTCGATGAGCTCACTGCTGGTCGGGCTGGCCGTCTCGGCTCTCGATGGCTTGCACTCGCGCTTCGAGCTGATCGACGCGCGCGACCAGGTCCTCGACCGCGGGGTGATCACCGACCGGAGCGCCGCCAACAGTTCGCACGAAGACCCCCAGGCCCTGCCGTCCAACCACGGTGCCATCGGACTTGAGCGAGTTGATCGCCTGTTTGACCGTCATCGGCGAGGCGTCGTACTGCTCGGCGAGCTGGGTATAGCTCGGCAACTTGTCGCCGACGCGGTACTCCTCGCGCTTGATGGCCTCCCTGATTCCGTCCGCGATGCGCACGTAAAGGGGGCGCGGTTCGTCCCAGTCCTCACTCACCGGCCAAGCCTAAAGCTTGACACCTGCGTAGGACTATGGCCAACTAAGTACAACTAAGATGGTCTATAACCTTCTAGGAAGTGAGGATTGCTCATGATTTCAATGGCGGCCAGTGGTGGGGTTCGTGGGGCAGGCGGGGCACCGTTCTACAGCGTCGCCGAGTTTGCTCGGGCGTTGGGCGTGGGGGAGATGACCGTCTACCGGGCGATCCACGCGGGCCGGCTGCCGGCGGTCAAGTTCGGTGGCCGGTACCTGGTGCCGGCGCGCGTTCTGGAAGAGCTGATCGAGTCGGCGATGGCCACAGGGTCGCTCGTCGATGTCGCGGACCAGCTCGACCCTGCCGACGGTGTCGCGTGATGGGGGAGGACATCGTCTACCTCGACGAGCACGCGATCGCCATCGAGCGCGAGCTGTTGCTGGCCGAGCTTGCCCTGGAGCAGACAGGCACCCCGAGTTTCGCGCGCGGCGAGGTGCCGTACGCCCCCGAGCTGAGCGCGCTAGCGCACCGCCGGCAGATCGTCGAACGAGCCCGCCAGGCCGCCGACCGCGAGCGCCTGCGCTGTGCGGCCAACCCCGGCCGATCGAGGGCATCGTGACCACAAAGACCGAGACCGGCATCAGCCGTTCTCCCAAGAGCGCGGGTGGGTGTGCTGCTGATCCCCCGAGTCCGGTGCACTCACCCGCTCCCAACCCCGCGATCCAGTGAGCATCCGGGTCATGAACTGGGTTTGGGAACACTCGACCGCCCGAGG
>JBOFLH010000093.1:0-2886 GCA_051657765.1 Nocardioides sp.
GGTCCGGGCCGAGGCCCGCTGCTCGAAACCGTCCCAGCCGCGCAACCCACGAAGGTACGTCTCCTGCACCGCGTCCTCGGCCTCGTCCCACGACCCGAGCATCCGGTAGCAGTGGGCGAGCAGTTCGCCTCGCAGTGAAGCGGACGCTTCCTCGAACCCGTTCACGCTGTCACCCTCGAGCGCAGCCACGCCCCCGCCCTCTCGATCGCCTCGTCGGCGACCGCCATGCGACCTGCCGCCATCTGGAAGGTATGCAGCTGACCCGCGAACTCGTCAAGGCCCACATCGACGCCCGCGTCTCGCAGTCGTCTCGCGAGCCGCCTGCTGTCGTCGAGCAGTGATTCCTCCGCACCCACCTGCAGGTACGCCGGAGGTAGGTCGCGCAGGTCAGCGTGCAGGGCTGCGGCCAGCGGATCATGCGGATCCGCACCGGCGAGGTATCCGGCGCCGAGACCCTGGACGATCTCACGGGTGAAGAACGGGTCGCTCCCCGTGTCGTAGGTGCCTCCCGTGGCCTCCAGGTCGACCCACGCCGAGAACAGCACCAAGCAGGCTGGCGGCACCGTGCCGCTGTCGCGAGCGCGGAGCGCGACGGCCAGAGCCAACCCGGCCCCGCACGAGTCACCAACCACCGCGACGCTCGTCGCGCCCTGGTCAAGCAACCAGCGGTACACGTTCGTCACGGTCTCGACCTGGCTGGGGAACACATACTCGGGCACCAGGTCGTACTCGGTCACGAACACCGGCACCCCGGCGGCGAGTGTCAGATGGCCGAACATCCGTCGATGCGTCCTCGCCGAGCCGCTGACGAAGCCGCCGCCATGGATGGCTAGGACCGCAGGCCCCGCGAGCCCGCCGCGCGGGTGCAGCCACGATCCCGCGGGATGCTCGACGATCACCTCATCGACACCGATCGGCTCGGTGGCGAGTACCGCCCAATCGGCATCCTCGTCGCGAGCAATCGCTTCCCAGTGGCGGCGGTTCGGATCAGATTCCAACATGGTCATAAGAGGTAGACCCCGCACGACCCCACAAGGAATCGGTCGACGTCGTCCAAGACGGCGGGCACTCGCTCTCACCCCCGCAACACAATCCTTGGGTCCTTGCGGTGGTCGCAACACCCCAAGATATGAGGGTGTCGATGACAGTCGGTTTCTCTAACCAGCTGGTGGCCGAGTTGATTCAGCCGTTCTGGGCCGCATGGCAGGCTGGTGAGTTCATGACCGATGCCTCGGCCGTCGCCGGCACTTACCGTCAACGTGGTCTGGCTTGGGTGCGTCAGGCCGGTGGCGTGCGCCCGCGCCGCGGGCGCGACCTACAGGGGCGATACCTCTCCTTTGGCGAGCGAGAAGAGATCGCACTGGGACGCGCGGCCGGCGAGTCGATCCGCTCCATCTCCAGGCGCCTGGGACGGTCGCCGTCGACGATCAGCCGGGAGCTGGCGCGAAACAGTGACGGCAAGGGTGCCTATCGGGCCACGACCGCGCATCCGCTGGCCTATGAGCGGGCGAGCCGGCCCAAGGCGGCCAGGCTGGTCACGAACGTGGTCCTTCGGGCGCGGGTCGAGTTGGACTTGGAGAAGAAGTACTCGCCCGAACAGATCGCTGGAAGACTTCGAGATGATTACCCTGACGACCCGGAGATGTGGGTGTCTACCGAGACCATCTATCAGTCCCTGTACGTGCAGTCGCGTGGTGCGCTGCGCCGTGACCTGGCGAAATGTTTGCGCACCGGGCGCGGGCTGCGCCAGCCCAACCGCCAGGGCGCCCAGCGCAAGAGCCGTGTCCTGCCGGACATGATCAACATCGCTGAGCGTCCGGCTGAGGCCGATGACCGTGCGGTGCCTGGGCATTGGGAGGGGGATCTCATCATCGGTAAGGCCAACGCCAGCGCGATCGGCACCCTGGTGGAACGCACCACGGGTTACACGATGTTGGTGCACCTGCCCGAGGGCTACAAACCTGCACAGGTCGCGCCGGCCCTGGCCGCGAAGATCCAAACGTTGCCTGCGTCGCTGCGCGGGTCGCTGGCCTGGGATCAGGGCGTCGAGATGCGTGAGTGGAAACAAGTCCAGATGGCCACCGACCTAGCGATCTTCTTCTGCGACCCGCACGCCCCGTGGCAGCGCGGGACCAACGAAAACACCAACGGGCTGCTGCGGCAGTATTTCCCCAAGGGCACCGACCTGTCGGTGCACAGCGAAGCCGACCTGAACTGGGTCGCCGCCGAACTGAACGACAGACCCAGAAAACGACTAGCGTTCAAGAAGCCGATCGAACAGATCGGACCGCTCCTGTTGCGTTGACCGCTTGGATCCGCCAATCCTCTTGCGACGCCCGATCGTCGTCGGCGACAAGTACCTCGATCCAGGTCGCGATCCCGAGAGCAGACCCTAATGCGGCGCGGCGCGTATCGTCTCTCGGGTGGATTCCAAGGAGCCTCCATCACCGCAGCGTGACGTACTGCAGGGTGGCCCCACTCGGGCGTCGTGGCTGCACCGGCTCACGCCTGCATCGAGACAGCGCGGGGTCATCCTGCTTGCGGTCGCGTTCGGTGTTGTCGGCGGCGGGGGCGCGGTCTGGTGGTGGAATGATCGGCCGCAGACGGAGGTGCGAAGCAGCTCCCCGCCGACGGTGGGCAGTACCGACGTGCGGCTCGTCCTCAGTGAGGTCGTGGGTCCCGCACTGCCGACTGATCAGAAGGGCGCCGAGGCTGCTCCGCTGCGGATCGAGGGGGCGCTTCTGCACGATCGCGTGAGCGGCAGCGCAACTGTGACGAGGATCCATCGACCGGGCCAGGCGCTCGCGATCCGTGTGCCCGCGCTACCGGTCAGGCTTTCTGTCAATCACTCCTTCGAACGGATCCGTCTTCAGGTCCTCCCACGAG
>JBOFLH010000094.1:0-3674 GCA_051657765.1 Nocardioides sp.
TGTTCCAGGCATCGTCTCGCCCCGGCGAGCTGTCCCCGCCCATATCGCTCGGCCGGAGTACGTCGATCGCCCGGCACCGGAGAAGTTCACCGGGAGCGAAGTGAAAGACGCCGAGACTATCGCCAAGATGCGGATCGCCGGCCGACTCGCCGCGCAGGCCCGGGAGCTAGTGGGATCGCTGGTGCGCCCCGGGGTGACCACCGACGAGTTGGACCGGATCGGACACGAGTTCCTGTGTGACCACAACGCCTATCCCTCGACGCTGGGCTATCGCGGGTTCCCGAAGTCGTTGTGCGCCAGCGTCAACGAGGTCATCTGTCACGGCATCCCGGACAGCCGGATCATCGAAGACGGGGACATCGTCAACATCGACATCACCGCCTACCTCGGCGGCGTGCACGGCGACACCAACGCAACGTTCTTCGCCGGCGAGGTCGACGAGGTGTCGCGGCTGCTGGTGGAGCGCACCAAGGAAGCGCTCGATCGCGCCATTCGCGCGGTCCGCCCGGGGCGAACCATCAGCGTGATCGGCCGAGTGATCGAGTCCTACGCCAAGCGGTTCGGCTATGGCGTGGTCCGCGACTTCACCGGGCATGGCATCGGTACCGCGTTTCACAGTGGCCTGGTGATTCCGCACTATGACGAGCCGCGTTATGACGACGTCATCTTGCCCGGAATGACCTTCACCATCGAGCCGATGCTCAATCTGGGCACCCACGAGTGGCGCATGTGGAACGACAACTGGACCGTGGTCACCCGAGATCTTCGCCGCAGCGCCCAGTTCGAACACACGCTGCTGGTCACCGCCGAGGGTGCTGAGGTGCTCACCGAGCCATAGCCTCTGGCGATGCGCTAGACCTGCGCGTGGCACTCGGCACCACTCACCAGGATTGGTGGATGAATTGATCGTTCAGATATAATTTCGTGAAGAAACTCTCGTTCTTGATCTTGAGTGCCGCTGATCTTCTCGCTTCGGAGGTTCTGGTGACCAGGTTTCCCGTCGTTGGTGTCGTCCATCCTGCCGCTGATGGAAGCATTGCCATTGAGTCGCTTCGGCGGCACGGACACACCATCGCCCGGCTGGCCTTCAGCGCGCCGGAAGCACCTGACAAGCCGGCGGATCTCGCGCACGTAGACACCGTCGTCGTCGACCGGGCCACCCCCGAGCTGCCGGAGTTGGTCTGGTCGTGGGTGCGTAATGGCGGCGGCCTGGTCTGCGTGGGCGCACCGAGCGCGGCCGTCGCCGGTCAGCTAGCTGACCTGACCCGCCACCAGTGGCGACCGGCCGATTCGCCCGCCCTGGTGTCGTTGGCGGCACCGGTCACCAACGAGGTTCCCGCTGTCGACCTGCTCGCCGGTGTCGGGGAGCTGAAGGCGGCGTCGAGTAGCTGGTGCCCCCATGACTCCCCCTATGAGACCTGGTCGGACCGGCCGACCACCGACGTTCTCGCTGGCGGGCCCGCTGAGCGGACCGTGCCGTTCTCGGCGCGCACCGTCCTGTGGACCGAAAGCGACCATCTCCCCGCGGTCCTCGCCATCGACGTCGGTGCCGGCCGGGTGGCCCTGGTGGCCGATCCCGGCCTGGTCTCCGACTCGGCGCTCGCCGCGCCGCAGCTGGGCGCACTGTGGCACAACCTGGTCACCTGGACCGCGGGCACTCAGGCCACCTCGGCAGCGCGCACCGAACGCCACGAGAACGTCGAGCCCACGCGGCGCGCAGAATCGGCAACCGGCGCGGACTCCGCCGCGGGACAGAGGACCCGGACTAGCGCCGAGGACCCGGCGTGGCTCGATCTGAAGGCCGCCGTCGGCGAGTTCCGCGATCTTCAGGCGAAGGACGGCTCCGTGGCCGACGGCGCCGACAAGCGCCGGGCGCGCGTCCTTCTCACGCGGATCACCGGCGCGGTGCGGGCGCTGGCGCCACGGTTCCCGCACGACGCCGACTATCTCGACCAGCTCCAAGCCGACCTCGCCGCGTGGTCCGCGGACGGCGTCGGCGTGCCCGACTTCTTGGACTCGCTGCTGCGATTCCGGCCCGAGCTGGGCCGGGTGGACGGCCGGGAACACCTCGTGCTGTTTCCGATGTACACCCAGAACGGCAACCCCAACCGCCAGCTGGAAGCGGTGCTGCTGCGCGTGGTCTGGCCCGACTTTGTCGCCGAATTGGAGCGGACCTACGCCAACCCGGCTTTTGTGCCGGTGTCCTTCATCGACTTCACGGCCGGCTACGACACCGCCTCGGCGGTGCTTTTCCCGGAGACGGTGGCGGTGCGCGAGGTGCCGAAGTTCACCTGGGGCGCCATCTTCTGTGACCGCGAGGCCGCACGCTTTCGACGGGTGATCGGCGCGGCCGTGGACACCATGCGGCTCCCGGTGCCCCCGGACGCGGCCCGCCTGCTGGCCAGCCACGAACTGGCTCAGGAGACGTTCGTGGCCTGGGACCTGATCCACGACCGGGCGCACAGCCGCGGGGATCTGCCGTTCGACCCGTTCATGATCAAACAGCGGATGCCGTTCTGGTTGTATTCCCTGGAGGAGCTGCGTTGCGACCTCACCGCATTCCGCGCCGCAGTGGAACTCGAGCACCAAGGTATGCCGCACGCCCGGCTGATTCAGTACGCCATCTTCTTTGACCGCACCTTCCGGTTCCCGATCACCGGTGGGCGCACCCGCAACTATGACGGCCTGGGCGGGCAGTTGCTGTTCGCCTATCTGCACCAGTCCGGCGTGGTCAACTGGACCGACAACCGGCTGAGTGTCGACTGGGAACGCCTGCCGGCGGAGATCATCGGATTGCTGGAGAAGATCGAGCACCTGTATTGGCGAAGCATCGACCGCCCGAAGATGTCACACTGGATCGCGGCCTACGAACTGGTGACCAGCTATGTCGAACCACACCCGGCGTCTATCTGGGCACAGGGGCGCGCGGCACTGCCGTTGACCGGTGAGCTGAAGGAGCTGACGAACCTGGTGATGCCGGACGAGTTCCCGTTGAGCATGTTCTTCGAGGCGCTGCATCGGCGGCTGTCCGACGTGGTGGCCGGCACCAGCGGGATTACTGCGCCGCATTAGAGTGAGCCAGCCATGACCATCGATGCCGCCGCACTGGCCACCGCAAGCCCGACGCCCGCAAACGCGGCACCGGGTGCAGACGAACCGGGGCGGCCACACGACGGGACCGCCCGCGGTTTCGCCAGCGACAATTACTCCGGTGTGCACCCTGAGGTGCTCGCCGCGCTGGCGGCGGTCAACCACGGACATCAGGTGGCGTACGGCGACGACGACCACACCCTGCGACTCCAGGCGGTGTTTCAACGACACTTCGGCGACCAGACGACGGCATACCCGGTCTTCAACGGCACCGGGGCCAACGTGGTCGGCCTGCAAGCGGCGACGAACCGGTGGGGAGCGGTCATCTGCGCCGACAGCGCCCACATCAACGTCGACGAGTGCGGTGCACCGGAGAAGGTCGGCGGGCTCAAGTTGCTGACGGTGCCGACCCGAGACGGAAAGCTCACACCCGAGTTGATCGACCGAGAAGCTCGCGGTTTCACCGATGAACACCGGGCGCAACCCCAGGTGGTGTCGGTCACTCAGACCACCGAGCTGGGCACGGCGTATTCGATCGAGGAGTTGCGGGCGATCTGCGAACACGCGCACGCGCTCGGCATGCG
>JBOFLH010000095.1:0-5320 GCA_051657765.1 Nocardioides sp.
CGCAATGGCCGGGACGGTGTTAACGTTTCTCTTCGCGTCACATGATGACGCTCCGGGGCTGTGGCGCAGTTGGTAGCGCGTCTCGTTCGCAATGAGAAGGTCAGGGGTTCGAATCCCCTCAGCTCCACCACCCAAATACCCGCTCTGACCAGCGGAAACGCGGTCATGAGTGCGGGAATCCCGTCACTGCAACTCTCCGGTTTCGTCTTGATTTGTTCCCCATGTGTTCCCCGGCCTGTTGAGACGGGCCAATCCGGTGCGGTCGGCGGTCGTCCCGAGGTGGTGCAGGTACAGGTTCGTGGTCGCTATCGAGGCGTGTCCCATCCATGCCTGGACGGTGCCGAGATCGACGCCGCGCACGAGCCAGAGACACGCCGCCGTGTGCCGCAGGTCGTGGATACGACGACCCTTCGAGATCAGGTTCCAATCGACGGCACGCTTCACCGAGCTTGCATGAAGCCGCGCTCCTCGGGTGGTGACGAACAGCAGCTCGTCCGCGCCGCGCCCTCGGGCCAGTGCCTCGACGATCGACAACACGCGATCGGCAACCGGCACAAGACGACTCTTGCCGGACTTGGTTGTCTTCACCTCGATACCCTCCGGCGCGGCGCGCCGCACCATCAGCGCGGGCATCGGCACTTGAACGAAGTCCCGGCCGCGCGCTTCCCGCAGCTCGGACCAGCGGAGGCCCGTCCAGCCAGCGACAAGGAGGATGTCGGCCAGCCGTGCCAGGTCCTCGGCTCGCTCGCCCGCTCGTAGGAGGCTCGCGGAGTCACGCGGGGCGAGTTGTGCGCACGCGGCAGCGAACTCCTCCAGTTCGGCTTCCAGGAACGGCTTCATCTCTGCGGCGACTTCGCCGGTCTTGGGTACGCGGGTTTGGGTGACGGGGTTGTGCTGAACCATTCGTTCGCGCACGGCCCACGCGAAGAACGACGAGAGCGACGCCCGGAACCGCTTCACAGAGGTCTCGACCAGGCCCGCCTTGGTAAGCGCCACCAGGGCACGGCTCACCTCACGATCGGACACGGCGCCGAGCTGCATCGCGGCGAGCCAGTTCGGCATGAGCCGAAGCACCGCGGCGTCGGCAACGTAGGTCTTCTTGGCAACGGTCGATTCGCGCTCTCCGAGCCAATCCGTGACGGCCTTACGCATCGGCACCCGCCCGGCTCGCGGGTCGATGCCGCCGGCCATCGCGGCCCGCTCACGGGCGAGCCAGGACTTGGCGTCGCGTTGGGTGTCGAACGTGCGCCCGCAGATGAACTCGCGCCCGCTCTTGAGCCGCGCATGCCACCGCCCGCTAGGCAGCTTCCTGATGCTCAAGACGCCACTGTTTCTAGCCAGGCGAGCACGTCGCTCTCGCGGTAGCGGGGTGCGTCCGGGGTCAGCCAGTAGCACCTAGGTCCACGGCCGGCGGCACGCCAGCGACACAGGGTCGCGTTGGACACGGCCAGCATCGCGGCGACCTCAGGCGAGGTGAGAAGCCGGGGCGTGGTGGCGGCTGGTGTGGTGGTCATCGGGTCCTCTTCTCGGTGGCGGCGGGTGCCTCGAATAGTGGTTCAGCGGTGCCTGTTGTGTTCAGCTCGGCGTGAGGTGTCGTGCTCGGCCGAGTCCCAGCTACGCCAGTCGCGCCAGTCGCGCCACTGTCTCCAGGGATTGGCGCGGCTTTGGCGCGACTGGGACGTAGCAGCCAGTAGGACGCGGCAGGGAACCCTTCGCGGGTGGTGTCAACCTCGGCGTCGTCGAGGGCGCGTTGCAGGGTACGGACGGCGATCCCTTCGGCCTGGGCTGCTTTGGTGACCTCGGCCGCTGGGGCGCTGCCGCCGACTGCCTCGAGGTAGTCACGTAGCCAGGCCACCGCTCGTGTCTTCGATGTCCGCCGGGTGGATGTGCCGGCGGCGGCGAGGATGTCGTTCACGCTGCGCTCGGATTCGCCGGTCATCACCAGCCGCCCGACGTGGGCGGGGCCGTCGTCGGTCGGTACGGCGGCGCTGTCGATGCGGTAGGCCAGCGACGGCAGGTTGAGGGTGCCGAGGTTGGACTTGGCTTGTGACATCACACAGGTGCCGTCCTCGGCCTCGTCATCGCGAGCGATCGCGATGACCGCACGGGCGACGGCGGAGAACGCGCGGGAGCCGGTGATCAGCGACAACGCGTCGGTGTTGGCGGACTTGTTGAAGTGGGCGAGCCCAACCACCGAGCAGGCGGTCTTGTCGGCCATCGTGGCTAACGGTTCGAGCGCGGTCCTCAGGTCGCGGTCGCGGTGGGTGTCGATGCTGCCGTGGATCAGGGACAGCAGCGGGTCAGCGGCCAGCATGGCCACGTCGTAGCGCTCGATCTCGCGGGCCAGGCGCTCGCAGTCGGTCGGCAGGGTCAGTTGCGCGGCTATGCCGTCGGTCTCGACGTCCACCCGGAACACCCGGTCAAGGTCCGCGCCGGCGGCGTAGAGGCGTGGGGCGATGGTGTGCCCCCACGAGTCCTCGGTGGCCGCGTAGATGACCGAACGCGGCTTGCCGTGATGGACACCCGGAAGTGTCCCGGTGGTCAGTTGTGCGGCCAGCCACGCCAGCGTCAGAGACTTCCCGATGCCTTCGCGGCCAGGGATGACCGTGATCGACGCGGCTGGGATGCGGTCAGTCCAGGTCCAGTAGACCGGCCGCATCCGGATCTGGGATGCGGGCTGTAGTCGTAGCTGCCGCACTGGCGTCTGGTCGTCGGTCACCGCCCGCAGCGGCGGCCAGTCGCCGCTGTCCGGTGGTGCGTGTCCGGGCTCCTCACTCATCGGACACCACCGGCCACAGCGGTCTGTCCGCCGGTCATGGCTGCGTGCTCGGCCACGAGTTCTTGACCGGTGCCGGTCACCGGCTCATGCGGCCGGAAGTCGAACACCTCGTCGAGGCGGCGAGAGGCCACAGCGAACAGCCGGCGAGCATCCGCGTTGTCCGGGTAGCCGGTCAAGAACGCCGGCCTGGAGAAGGTATCCGTGGCTGCCTCTCGGCCGGCGAAAAGGAAGGCGTAGACGACCTCTTCGCGGAACTCCTCGTCGGTCAGTTTCTCGGCTTCCTCCACCGAACCCAAGTAGCCGTTTCGGGACATGAACGCTCCGAGCAGCAACGTCCGGCCGATGGGTATCGCGATGTTGGTCGTCTGCTCGTCCCAGGGCCGGCACTCCTCATCGTGCAGCGACTCCGCCACACCGGGAACATGGGTAGGAATAGGCAGTGATCGACGGCCGGAACGCCTCAACGGTGTTGGGCTGGTGATCGAGGTTGCAGAGGTTGGCATCAGGGTTCTCCTTGGTTGCAGGCGTTCAGTGGCGGGGTCAACCTGTGTACTCAGTTGCTCACGTTGCATACCTAGGAACGTACATGTGTCCACACAGCTACGCAAGAGCTGGTTCGAATCTGTCTACCTGAGTAGACTCGTTCTCATGCAGCCAATGCGCGAAGACGACCCCAGAAGCCCGTATATCCAGATCGCTGCAAGCATCCGCGCGGCGATCCTCGCTGGAGAGTTGCAACCAGAGGCGCAGCTCCCGTCCGGGGACCAACTCGCAACGTTTTTCGGGGTCACCCGAACTACGGTCGCCTCTGCAATCCGAATCTTGAAGGGTGAGGGCTTTGTAACAAGCCGACCGGGCGGAGGCGTGTATGTCACTGGGCAGGCGACCATGCCTATGGCCGATGGAGATACGCACGAGCTTTCGGGCCTTGGTGCCTTTCTGCACGAGGCCGGGCAGCTCAAGAACCTCCCGCGTGCCGGATGGCTACTACTCGGAATCCGGCAGCCGGAAAGTGTGGCAGAGCACTCGCACCGCGTGAGTCTCATAGGGACCGTGTTAGCGACCCTGGAAGGTGCCGACGCCGGCCGCACGGCGATTCTGTGCCTGATGCACGACCTGCACGAGACGCGCATAGGCGACGTGGACGCGGTCGGGCGGGCGTATGTCGGGACCGCGACGCCGCAAGCGGTTACGACGCACCAGACGGCCGGCTTGCCTACGGCGCTGGCCGAGACGCTTCAAGAAGTCACTGCCGAATACGAAGAAGCTGAAACACTCGAAGCGAAGGTCGCGCGCGACGCCGACAAGCTCGAAACCCTGTTGCAAGCCAAGGAGTACGCCGCCCAGGGCTACGCCACGGAGGCCTGGCAGAACAACGCGATCTACGCACTTCGCACCGACTCCGCGAAGGAGTTGGCGCAGGCCCTCAGCGCATCCGACCTCCACGAGTGGTGGACGAGCTTCGATGCCAGCTATCACGAGCTCCGGGCTACGACCCGGGCCAGCCGAGGCATGAAGCCCCTCAGCTCGTGACGACTTCCCCCGCCGTCCTACTGGCTGCTGCGTCACAGTCGCGCCAAGGTCGCGCCAATCCCTGGAGACAGTGGCGCGACTGGCGCGACTGGCGCGCCAGTGGCAACTAGAGTTGTTGCCATGGCTCAACCAATCCGCCCCGCCGACTCACGTCCGTGCAATCTGTGTGGAGATGCTGTTACGCAGGCTGATCTGCCTGTTACGCGTCGCCTCGGCGACGCCAGCCAGCCGACCGTCCAGGCGGAGCTATGCATCAACCCGGACTGCCCGTCCAACAATGGAACCGCTCGCCTAGGGGACGCTGTGTGAGGCATCCTCGTACGGCGTTGATGTTGTCCTGCGCTTCGCGGGGGCGCTAGAGGTGTCGTAGGTCGACGAGCGACCGGTCCACCCCCGGGTTATGTCCCCTGGCGTGAGTTAAGTCTGTAACTCGGGGGTGTGGGCGGGTGCAATGCGGCTGTGACCTGCGGAAAGTTAGCTAGTGAGCCGAGTTACCCCTAGGGCCTCAGAGGCCGGAAGAGGGGCGCTGAAGCGCGCGGTGTCGGGCGATCGTCGGGGAGGTAACTCGGCCCGATCGTCGGGTAGCGGTAGCGGCTGGCGGGTCCCTGCCTGTCGTGCTCGGCGAGCGTGAGCAGCCTCCGCCTGGGTGAGGGTGCTACCCGCTACCCGATCCGGGTTTCACGCCTGAGTGGGCGGTAGGCGGGCGGGTAGCAGTGGCGCTACCTCTTGGCGGGGTGCTACCTGGTGTCGGGGGTGATACCGGGCACGGGGAACGTGTTCCCCGTGTGTGCCCCCAGATCGCAACGAGTCGCCGATGAGGGCATGTGCTGCAATGTGGGTAACCGGGGGTTGAACCGCTCTCCTGGCTCCCCGAGCCTTCGCAATGAGAAGGTCAGGGGTTCGAATCCCCTCAGCTCCACCCATGACCGCCTTACTCGAACCGTTGACGTAGTCAATGCCGTGGTTCGGGCCGGGCGATCGGTTTCGTAGCAGCGCTTCGTGGATCAC
>JBOFLH010000096.1:0-2656 GCA_051657765.1 Nocardioides sp.
TGGAAGGCAGTAGGCGGGCGAACTCCTCGCTCTCGGCGAGGCCCGCTCTAGCTACGACGTTTGCCGCGCCGATCCGGAGCGAGAGCGCGATTCGCCTGTGCGATGGACCAAATTCCTCATCATCATCGTTTGGATCACCGGCCCTTGGATTCGCAGATGCTGGCGGCGATAGGACTTCCGTTTGCGGTGCCTCAAGCGCCAGCATCATCTGAACCTGACGCAACACTTCTGCGCTCTCCCCGTCCAATTGTGCTGACCGGGCACTAACGACGTGCCTGCGCGCACGCCAGTCGATGTCACATTCAGCATCAATTCGATGTGCGATCAGTGATGTCGTCCCTAGATCTCGCACAGCATCGGCCAGGTCGAAGCACCGAGCGTGGACGGCGTTCCGCGCGGCGATAGCCGCGTCTCGTTCCTCTCGTGCCTCCCTAGCCGCCCTCCACCCCTCCTCGCCATCGCTGGGGGGCGGGTCCTCCTCGGACTCGGCCTCAGCCGCCGGGACGGGCAATAGGTGGTCGAGTTCGTCTAGCACCCGATGTACGCCTGAGCGATGCCAAGTGACCTCGGCCCAATCAGCGACACTCTCCACCCATTCCCGTTTCCTATGGCTGTGTCCTCCGACCAGACCTTGGAGTCCGCCAATCGCTCGAACGATCGCACCAGCGTCCCCCAAGGCGTTCGCCGCAGCCAATGCAGCGGCAACCTCGAGAGCAGGCGCTGTGTCGATTCGGAGGCTCCGGCCCTGGACGGCGTGTTCGACGGCGCTGAAGGGATCGACCTCAGACATGGCTTTGGCGACGCCTTCGGCGCTGAGCACGTATCCCCGTTGGTTCAGTTCATTCAGGAACATCAGCGACCGAAGCAAGGCCCGGTAGTCAGCAGCTTCAGCCGCAGCCCTGATGGCGACCAGGGCCTTGTCCCGAACGACTCCGTACGGCCTGCCGTCGAGGAGATTCTGGCGGAGCTTCTCGGGAAGCGCTGCCTCCAGCACAAGCGGGAACTGGCCCGCGAGGTACCGCTGAGCGAGTTCCTCGTCCTGATACTGGGGCCAATCAGTGCTCGAAGCGCACCGATCAGCCAACTGCTCGTGGAGCTCGCGAGACCGCCATTCGCGGAGCTCGCCTCCAACCAATGCCGTCTGCTCGACGAGGAATCGACGGAAACTGTTGTGGATAAAGATCCACTCACTGCCAACACGGCGGAAGAACGTGTGCGTGCGCTCCGCGAATCGCGACACTGCCGTTGGGTCTACCCATGTTTCCAGCCATGCGAGGTCAACTGGGATACGCAGTCGGCATACGGTGCCTAGTACGGACATAACCTCGTCATCGTCGAGCAGAGAGCCCAGATAGCGCCTGTACCGGAGATCGATGCTCCCGCGGTACTCAGATGCGTCCATGAGCATCTGCTCGGCTTGATTGCGACGGGCTTCAACGTCGCTCGTGCTCTCGAGAGCACGCAGATCCTGAATCATGTACGTCAAGACCAGCGGGTGGCCTTCACTCCTGTCAACGAGGCTTCTCACTTGGCCGGGAGCGAGCCAGTCAGCCACCCCAGCCAAGGTCGCGATCGCCTCAACTTCCCGGTTGGCAAGCGGCGGCACGTCGACGGTCCGTTCATCGTCATTCAACACATCGCGGATCACTAGCGGAAGAATCGAGGTTGTTTGTGACCCAATCAGAATGCAGACCCCGTCGGGCAACGCTGCCGGGGGCGGCAACTCGTCTAATAGTGAGCGCGATGGGTTTTGTTCCCGCGGGATGTGGTCGAGGCCGTCAACGATGATGGTTGTGCGAACGCCCTCTTCAGTGAAGCGCTCGCCCGCCCGGGCAAGTTGATTGAACAGCACCTCGCGCTGGCCAAGCAGATCACTGCCAAAGCCATTTCGATACACGCCAGCCTCTTCAAGGGCCAATGATAAGTCATGCATGAAACTCTGTGCTTCGCCGCGACCACTAAAGGGGTCAGGAGCGTCAGGCACGAACGCGTAGTACCTCACGAGTCGTCCTGGAACCGTCAGACTCTCGACGAGCGTGGACTTCCCCGAGCCCGCCGGACCGATGAGTGCTAGGTAGCCATTTGTATAGCGTTTAAGAGAATGCTCGAGAGCCGTTCGCGCTGCCATGTTGGCGGTGTATGTCTCCGGGACTGGGAACCTGTGCGGGTTCCGATACTTGACTCGCTCCCCCCAACCCAGTCGGTGCATTAGATCGGAGCGACTCAGTTCGACGGGCCGGGCGGGATCTACGACAACTGACTGTAGAACACTTGCTAAGTGGCTCACGTCACCGGAGTCGCGAGTCGAAACGAGTTCAGAGTGGTCGAGCGGAACGAATGTGAACTCGAAATCTCGAAGGAAGTGTGGGAACTGCTCTACCGTCAGGCTGGATGAGTTCTGCAGCGCTGTCCAAGCATCAGACCATGAGGCGACCAGGTCAAGGCCGCTCGCATCGGCCCAACTGTGACCTGGATTCAACCTAAGGTGCTCGGCCAGGGGCGATAGTGAGCGACTCAAGAATGCTGCGAGGTGCCGTGGGGCACTTGGCGCAGCTGCGAGAGCTGTTCCGGTGGGAGGCGTCGAGGCCGAGGGAAAATTATTGGTGCACAGGTGAATGGTGAGCGCGCCATCCCAGTTCCCACGAAGACGCTGCCA
>JBOFLH010000097.1:0-1855 GCA_051657765.1 Nocardioides sp.
TCAGTGAGATCACCGGAGTAATCAAGGCGCAGGCCCCAGCGCTGCTGAATCCGCGCCAAGAGACCGAGCCGTTCGTTGCAATGTTCGCCCCAGGCACTCAACACTTCACTGGTGAGGGTCAATCGTTGGTTGCCGCCGAAGTAGGTGCGCACCGTGCCGAGCACATCGTCCAAGCTGGCGAGCTGCTCGGGCGTGTACCCGTCCATTTTCCTGACACGTTGAGTTCCTTCGGCATACACCGGGGTGCCGATCAGCGACTTCTCGCCCCCAGGGGGTGCGGTGTCATGGTGAAGGTTCAGGCCGTCCGATAGCCCGATGACGTCGCTGCTTAGGAGAAACAGCGACTGCTCTTCCTGTAGTGGCGCAAAGGAACGTGACGTGACACGCACCTCGAGAGACCATCCCGCTCTCACAGCGCTGGCGAAGGTGACCCGGCCGACTTGGGTCTTTGGCGGTAGTAGCTCGGCCAACCCCAGCACGGCGAGGTGAGTGGCGTCGACAAAGTGATAGGACCCAGTCGGGGCCTGGGCCGACTGATTCGAGCTGTCGGTATATGCCGGGTCCACCGTCAACCCAACAGGCTGAGCGGCCAGCCACACCGCCGAGTCCGATTCGGCGCCGGTGGACGGGTCGACGAACACCACTGACCGCTCGGGACCGCGGCGAACCACCCAGGCGTCAGCCGTCTGATAGGTCGAGTCCAGGGACACCACAATGCCGGACACCGCCACACGTTGAGCGCGATCCGCCAACCGGGCCACCACGTCGGTCGCCGAGACACCCTGCTGACCCAAGGTCTGCCCGAGCAGATGCGCCAGATAGTCCGCGTCGAACCAACTCGGCAGCCTCGGCATAGCGATGTCGAGATCGCCCAACAGTCGCGCCAACGCAACCGCCGGCAGGCCCGCGCCCAGCTCGCCACCCGCCTCGCCTACCGACTCCGCGCGGCCCGAACCAGCATCTCGCAGATCATCACCGTCAGCCGGCCCCGTCCCGGGCGTTGCTTGCGGTGGCAGCTGATAGGTGAGCGTCTCCGGCGTTGGGCCGAATTGTTCCGGTGCCGCCGACGCTTGGCTCATGACTGGCCGCAGGTAGTCCGCCAACTCGGTCAACGCGTCCTTGCCAGTCCAACCCAGCGCTCGAGCCGCCGCAGTGAGGTTCTTCAGGGTCCACCTCCGCGCGTCGGCAACCGCGTCCGCCGAGGTCTCGTCGGGACCGAACAGGTCCACGGCGGCCTCCGCCAACTGGTATTCCGCGATCACCCAGGCGGCCAGGGTTTCCAGCACTCGCTCGCCCAGTGCGGCAGAGGCCACCCGATCCGCCGCGGCGATGATTCGGTAGGCCGCCAACTTTGCTTCGGACTCCCACGCCGGGTCGCCCTCGACTGACACGTTCAGTTCGTGAGCCAGCAGCTCACGCAGCTGGTGCCGGTCCCGCTCCACAAGCGCGGCGATCTGGGTCAGATTCAGCATGATGGTGGGCACCGCGAAGTGGAGGCCCTTTGCCGTGGCGGCGACGTTGAGTCCATGGTTGGCATAGCCCAGCAGTTTCTCTAGCTTCGCGTCACTGAGCCGCCGAAGACGATCATCGATCGCCAGGATCTCGTCCCGTCGCACCAGGCGCGGGGGCCGGCTTTCGCGGACGCTCTCGCCGCCGGATCGACCGAGTCGCGGTCCCGCGCTGTCGGCCGGTCGCCCACCTGGACTGCGGTCGTCATCAGCCGGGGCACCCGCGGCATCCCGACGCTGCTGATCCGCACCCTCGTTCAGCCAGTTCGTTGGGGGGAGATCAGCACGAATGAGATCGACACCAGCAAACCCGGCCAGTCCCCAGGAATCGTGACCTGGCCATCGAA
>JBOFLH010000098.1:0-4889 GCA_051657765.1 Nocardioides sp.
AGCCGCTCGCGAACCGCCCACGCGAAGAACGACGACAACGACGCCCGGAACCGCTTCACCGACGCGTCAGCCAGACCCGCTCGGCGCAGGACAACCAGGGCGCGCGAAACCTCCCGGTCAGTGACCGCCGAGACGTTCAGCGCGCTGAGCGCTTTCGGCATCAGCCGGGGGAGCGCGGCATCAGCGACGTACGTTTTCCGGGCCACGGTGTGCTCGCGCATCTCCAGCCACTCATGGACCAACACAATGACCTTGCGACGACCGGCGCGAGGATCAACCCCGCCGGCCATCGCCGCCCGCTCACGCACCACCCAATCGCGCGCCGCTCGCTGGGTATCGAAAGTCTTGGTCGCGACCACGGTACGACCGGACTTGAGCTGCCCGCGCCACCGGCCACCAGGTGTCTTGCGCACGGTCATGCCGCCACCGACTTCAGCCACTCGATCACGTCGGCCTCCAGGTAGCGCGGCGACGCCTCCGCGATCCAGTACACACGCGGGCCGACGCCGGCAGCTCGCCAACGGCACAGCGTCGCCGGGCTCACCTTCAGCGCTCGGGCAACCTCACGGCTCGTGAGCAGAACCGGCAGCGCGCTGATCGTCATCTCTGGCCGAATCCGCTTGCGGCTCATGCTGCTTGTCCTTCCTGGTCGGTGGTTGCTGAATGGGTTTCCACAGGTGTGCCGGGCGGTGCTCCGGGGCGTTGCTGTGCGAGTCGTTTGGCGGTGTCGTATTGCTGTTGCCAGGTCTGGCGTTGGTGGAGTGATTGGGCGATGACGGTGACGTAGTCGCGTTCTTGGACGGGTACGTCGGCCCAGGTGTAGCGGGGTTGTCCGTCATCGGCGAGAACATCGGCCGCCATGCGCCGGGAGTCTTCGGGGTCGTAGCCGGCGGCTTGGAGGACTTCGCGAACGACGGCGGCGCGGTCGGCTCGGTGGTCGGTGAGGGTTTTGCCGGTCCAGTGCCGGGAGACGAGTACTCGTCTGCCGCCGAGGCCGAGGCATTCGGGGTCGTGGGCTTTGGCGGTGCATTGGCCGGGGGTGAGGTGGGGGCCGGCTCCCCGTGGGGTGATGCCGTAGCGGACCCAGTTCCCGCACTCCTCGCTACAGGGCAGCGCTTCGATCTCTTGGTGGAGCCGCGCGATGTGCGCCAGATACCGAGGATCGGCCTCGGCGTAGTCTGTGGGGAGGTAGGTTTCGGCGGTGTTCTTGGTGAGGTACTTACACAGGTACCCGACTGCCTTCTGGGTCTGTTCGGTGCCGCCGATGATGCCCTTGATATCGACCTGGGACCCGAACGCGAGGACGTGCAGCGGGTCCGCGTCGGCTTGATCGAGTTGGTCGAGGGCTTGGTCCCAGGTCGGGAGGAGTTCCCCGCTGGTCTGGTCGAGGAGCCCGCCGTGTGTCTTGTCCCAGGCCGGCATCGCCTCAGCCGTTCGGTAGCGGATGCGGTCTACCGCTGGCCACCAGATCGCCCGGTAGGTCGCCGCGGTGACTTGTCTGATCGTGGCCCTGGGGATCGCTCCACGGATCGCGGCGTGCAGGTGTGGGGCGAGCCGGCGCTGTGGTTCGACAGCGGCGAAGTACTGGACCTTGTACCCAGCGACCCGGCGCAGGTTCTGCCACCAGCGGTCCACCAGCCGGGGGAACAGCAGCGCATCCAACGCGGCGGCGCGGTAGTCGTACCGGGACGGATCAACCGGGGAACCCTCGGCGACTCGGCCGTAGGACGGCAACGTGAGGGTGATGAACATCGAAGGCTGGTAGACCCGGCCGGTTCGCGGGTCGGTGAAGGTGCGCCCGACCGACTCGGGTGCGGGTTTGCTGCCGCGTAGCGTGGGGAAACCGTCTAGGCGACGTGTCGATCTGACCCGGCCACCGGGCCGGCGCTCGCTGGTAGCGTCTTCGGTATGGAAGTTGCGACCTTGGTCAGCCTGATCGCTGTCTTCATTGCAATCGCCGTCGTCGGGGTCGGGCAGCGTAACCGCAAGTAGTGGGTCTTCGGTGAGGTGCCAGCCTTCGCGGCATTGGTGCATCCGTAGCCGGCGGGCTTTCTCCGCGCACGCACCGCACACGGATGCGCGGGTGGAGCCGCACGGAATCGGAACCCTAACGACCTGCCCGGTAGCGCGGTCGGTGACCTCACGCAGCAGCGGACGCACACACACCCCTACCGCGTCCGCTGCCGCATGGGCCATCGCCGTGCCGACCTTGTGGAGGCTCACGCAGCACCACCGGCGAGGAGGTCCAGCGGGAGCGCGCCCTGTTCGTAGACCGCGTCACGGGTGTCGATACGGACCGTGCGGACCCCGGCCCACACCGCCCGGAGGTGACGGGCGCGGGCCTGTCGGCATCTGGCCGAGCACGTCACCCGGACCCGGCCACCGCGACCAGTCGCACGAGCGGGCAACGGGCCGGCGCACCACTCACACCGACTCACCGCGCACCCCCGTCGCTGTCGTGGCGGCCGGACCACTGACGACGTGCAGCCGCGCGGACCCATTGGGCGTTGTGGCTCATCCAATCGATCTCGACCGCACCAGCAGCAACCGCGCGGCGGCGTTTGGCCTCGGACAACCCGAACCAGACTCCCGCCTTCTCATCGTTGAGCAGCGACGCCCGAAGCCCGATACCAGCAGCGAACCCGATCAACTCAGACCTGGTGTCGGCCATCAGCCGGTGCCGACGGATCAGCCGCAGCGATCCCCGCCTGTGGTAGAGGTAGGTATCGACGTACACGGTCATGCCGCCTCACCCCCCGCGCCGGCCTGAATGATGGTGACCTCGGCCGCGACCGGTACCGGAGCGAGGGGCGCCCCAGACGAGCCACCACCAGCCACCCCGCCACCGCCGTTACCGTCGTCGTCTCCGTTGGTGTTGCCGGCCGCGACCGCACGGATGGTCTCATCGGTCCAGTAGTCCGCGCGGACGCGGTCCACCGCACCGGTGTCTTCGACGATCCAGCCGGTACCCGGCAGCGTGGGATCGATCCGATGCGCGGGCGCCCGCCTGGCCATGCCGTCACCGAGGACCATCCCGGTCTCATCGTCAGAGCGCAGGCGTAACGCGATGGTCTGGGTGAACAGGTTCCGCATCGGAAGGGTTTCCTTCGATGGGTCTTGAAGGAACCCGATCACCACCACACCCAGCGCGCGGCCCTGGGTCAAGATCTCCTTAAGGAGCTGGGACGCCTTCCGCTTCGTGTCGATGTCGGCGTAGGCGGTCAACACCGCCAGCTCGTCGATCACCAACACATGCAGCGGATCACCAGGCGACGGCTCATGCGACCGGGTCACGCCGGCCATCCGGGCTCCCCGCTCATCGATCACTTTGACCAGGTCTTCGAGCATCGCCACCGCCTGAGCCGGCGTGACCGCAAGACCGGTGAACAAGCCCGCGCCCATACCGAGTTCGACCCCGCGTTTCAGATCGACACCCCACAACCGGACCAGCCCAAGCCGCACCGCAGGTGCGAGACCCACACACACCCCCCACAACACCGACCCTTTCCCGGCGCCCGAGCAGCCAGCAACCAGGGTGTGACGCCCCCGCACCGACAGCCACCACTCCGCGCCGGTCTGAGTCCGGCCCAACCTCACGCGGTCTACCCGGACCTGAGGTGCCGGTGTTCCTTCGACGGTGAGACCGAGCCGGTCGCCCATGATCAGATCAATCCGAACAACCGTGTTCGGCTGCCTCGGATCGACACCGACCCGGAACGCCTTCGCCCTATAGACGGCCGCGAGTTTCTCCGCCGCCAGCTCGAGGTCATCGACCCGCTGCCCCCGCCGGACCTTCACAAACAGACTGAGGGTGTTCGGTGCGGTCTTCACCCGACGCAACCGAGGGTGCACCCACCTGGCGCGCTCCCTGGTCACGCCCTTCGTACCGCTCTTGAGGATCTTGACCTTGCGGTCAGACAGGTTGCACTCACGGCACACCACCCGCCACGTCACCCGCACCTTGGCCCAGCCAGCAAGCCGGCGATACGGCACCGAGCACCACCGGGCGTAGCCGGCCGGGGCATACGAAGCCCACGTAGTCGCGACCACACCCGGCAACACAGCGGCCAGGACCAGCCACCACGGCCACACCCCACCCACGCCAGCCCAGATCCCCACGCCAGCCACCACCAGCAGACAGGCGATGTAGCGCCAATGCCGCGCACAGAACGCGGCATGCCACACCACCCCACCCGCAACCCGCACCCCAACCAGCCGCGCCAACGTCGCTTGGGCGGTGTCCAGACCAGCCGGGTCGGCCCACTCCAGACCCCGCAACTCATGCGCAGACACCGGCACCGCAGCAGCACGACGCTTGCTCTCCGCTACGGCAGCCATCACGCACCACCCCCGGCGAGTTCATCAAACGCGAACGTCACCCGCACCTGCAACGCCGTCAACTCCCCATACGCGGCATCGGAGGCCTCAGCCAGACGAGGCGACACCCCCGCCAGCAACTCCCGAGTAGACCGCAGGTCGTTCTCCGCGCACGCCAACCGACACACCGCCGACGCGAGATCTTCCAACGCGGTAGCCATCACGCACCACCCAGACCATCACGAGCCCGCACCACACGAACCCGGACATCCTCAGCCTGAATCACCAGATGCCGGGCCAACTCCGCCAACCTCGGCGAAACCCCCCACATCAAATCATCAGCAGCCCGCGCGGACTCCGTCGCCTCACCCAACCGCAGCGCCGCAACCTCCAGAGCCTCCAACGCAGTAGCGCCCGCCATCACGCCACCGCCCTAGCGTCGCTCACGCTCGCGTGATCGGGCATCGTCCACAGCACACCCGCAGACGGCACGTGCGCGCCACACCCCTTACAGGTCCACACCCCACGAGGCCACACACTCACCAGCGGCCGACGACACGCACCGCACGACC
>JBOFLH010000099.1:0-1626 GCA_051657765.1 Nocardioides sp.
CGCCGGAGAACATCGCCCCGTTGAAGGAGGTGCGGGCGCCGGAGAACGTCACCCTGGACAGATCGACGTTTTCCAGGCGTGCGTTACCAAGGTTGAAGTCGAGGTTGCACCAGTTTGTCAATGCGTCTGGGTCGATGAGGTGCGCGCGGATGATGGCGAGGATTGTTGCACGCACTTCGCGGTCGTGGTGTTGTCGAGCTGGGGTTGTGACTTCGCGGACAGTTCTTTCTACGGCAGAGTGGGTCGTCTCGGTCGTTGAAACTGCGATGTGGTCGTCGGCCGGGTCCCACGGGAGCCGTAGGTAGCCGCACAGCACATCGACGCATTGCTGCCGCCGCGCCGGGTACTGATCAGCCAGTGCGGCCATGGCGTAGACGCCAGCCATTCGTATCGCAGGGGTGGCTCCTCCGAGCTGTGCCGCTGCTGAACCAAAGCGTTGGTCGAACCGCAGGACGTCGGTTGCCGACTCTTCACGTTCGGCAAGGGCTTGTCGTCGGTACCCGGTGACCAGGGCAACTGCTCCGCCGACGCCGGCGGCGAATGCGAGTGCGATCTTGATGATGTCGAGAGCATTGGGTGGCTCTCCTGGCTTGGGGTGTAGCTCCCAGGGCCACACACCGAGCGCGACCCAGGCGAGCAGCCACGACGCGACAACAACAACACCAAGACCGCCGACGACGGTCACCACCACGGCTCTAAGTTGCGGATCCCGAGCTTTCCACCATTTCATCCCGCCTATCCTCGCCCGAAACAGACTGCCACGGGCATGGTTTCCGAAAGCCGGGCGGCGCTGATCGGATAGGCAGCGAAAGGACAGCGAGCCGCACGCGCTTCGCTGGCAGGGAGCCGCAACGAGGGCCTGCGCCAACGCCAGCCCACGGTCACCTAGAACGGCATGACACGGCTAGTCCGGGTTCGGGACGAAGAGCCCGCCGGGGTTTACGACTCCTTGGGTGTCGGCCGCCCATTCGCTCAAGATGGCCCAAACCGCATGGTGTACCTCGTGACGCCAGTACCGCACCTGGTCGGCCACTTGCATGGCGGGCAGTGCCGGGTCATCGATTGTGACCCTTAGATCCCAATACATCCCGTGATCGGTCGAGCCTCCAGGCGGGTCGTACTGATAGGCGATGACATCAGGAGAGTCGCCGGGGTGCGGCGGCGTGATGCGACGCCGAGTACGTTCCTCACCTGAAGTTCCCCACCAGCAGTCGCCGGCGGTCCAGCGGGCGCGCAGGGGATAGCGGTGCTTGTCTATGTTCCACGCATGCTGGAGTCCCATGAGAGAAGCGAATCGCATCCTGTAGGGCGGATTGAGATCAAACCCCGTCCGTTCGACCCAGTAGAAAGGCTGCACGACCCGCAGGGCATCCCGCGCACGTTTGCTGTAGAACTTCCGTTCTATCAGCCACTTGTCGAACTCAGCAGACGTTTGCCGGACCGCGAACGTGGTCCGTTTCTCGTGCTTCTCGGTCCACGACTCGGCGCAGTCTTCACGGGCTATGGCATATGCGACGGACTCAAGCGCGGATCTCAGGTTGTGCACCGCGTCGCCGACCACACCACCCAGCGCGCGAGGAATCGGGATGCGATCTTCCAACCGGACCCGACGCTCGTACGCAGAGC
>JBOFLH010000100.1:0-14253 GCA_051657765.1 Nocardioides sp.
TGTACATCAGCTCCACCAACAACCACGATGGCTGCTCCTTCCTTTCAAAGGGACGGTTGGGGCCCGGTCGGCGGACACATCTCAGTCGGGGCGATCCCACGCTCCTACCAAGTCGCGCCGGCCGGTCCTTCACACCCGAGGCCGGCAAAACCCATGCTCAACCCCAAACCGACACGCAACCTATGAGCCAGACACCAGATGCTCAGCATCCAACCAGCCGCAACAGCGGCACCATCACCCCGACACCGAGCGTCAGCCTAAGCCGCACCGCCGACGCGGCGACCACGGGCTCATCGAGCGACGCGTCGTTTCGGGACCCGCCGGTGGCTCGCGAGCCAACCAGGACGGCCCAGGCTATCGGCTAGCCTCGGTTCATGACCGCGACCGCCGCCCGCCCTGCCGGCACAGTCCGCATCGGGCGGCTTGCCGGTGCCGATGTGTTGGTTTCCCGGTCCTGGTTCGTGATCGCCGCGCTCATCGCGGTCCTGACCGCGCCTCGCGCCGAAGCGGTCGCACCCGGCCTCGGCAACTGGAAGTATCTGGCCGGGCTCGCTTTTGCTGTCGTGCTGTACCTATCGGTTCTGTTACACGAGGCGTCACACGCGTTGATGGCCCGTCGTTTCGGCTTCCCGGTCAGCTCGATCACCTTGCACTTTCTCGGCGGGATGACCGCTGTGGAAGGCGAGGCCCGGCGACCCCGGGAGGAGTTCTGGATAGCGGTGGTAGGCCCGGTTGCCTCGCTGCTGGTCGGGGGGGCGGGTCTCCTCGGAACCTCCATGGTGGACGGCGGCCTAGTCCGGATGGTGTGCGGTGGTGTGGCGGTGTCCAATCTCATCATCGGCATCCTCAATCTCGTGCCTGGGCTGCCCTTGGACGGCGGCCGGGTGCTCAAGTCGGTCGTGTGGCAGATCAGCGGCAACCCGCATCGAGGAAGCCTGATCGCTGGTTGGTGTGGCCGTCTGCTTGCGGTCGCGGTCTTCGCGTGGCCGTTTCTGGGGCAATGGCTGACCGAGGCCGTGCCGAGCGTGCTGGACTATGCCATGGCCGTGATCATCGCCGGCTTCCTGTGGTCCGGCGCGACGGCGGCTATCTCCTCGGCAAGGCTGCGCGAAAGGCTCCCCTCGCTGGTCGCCCGAGCGCTGGTTCGCGAGACCATCTCGGTCACCGAGGGCACGCCCTTGGCCGAGGCGACCCGCCAGGCGGATCTCGCCGGTGCCCGCAGCATCCTTACGGTGAACATGGCGGGACAGGTGATCGGCATTGTCAGTGCGGACTCGGTCGAGGCCGTACCGGCCGGTCGCCGGCCGTGGGTGCCGGTCGGGTCCGTTGCGCGAACTATCGAACCGACCGCAGTCTTGCCCGCATCGATCGCCGGCGAGGAGCTGATTCTCGCGCTAAGCCGGCATCCGGCTCGCGAATACCTGCTCGTCGAGGCGGACGGTACCCACCTTGGCGTGTTGGCCACCGACGATGTCGATGACGCATTTGGAAAACCCCGACACTAGTCTCCAAGCCATGCCTGACGACCGCGCCAACGGCGCCGCCGAGGAAGCCGCACCGCCAGCCGAGGACCCGGCCTGGTCCGGCGTACGCCGTGGGGTGCTAGGTCCCGGCGATTGGGTGCGATTGACCGACCAGAAGGGTCGGCGACACAACATCCGCCTTGAAGCCGGCAAACGCTTCTTCTCCAACCGTGGTCACCTGGAGCACGACGAGCTGATTGGTCGCGAAGAGGGTTTCACCGTGGTGTCCTCCGCGGGTGGCGAGTACCTGGTCTTTCGACCGCTGCTCAGCGAGTTCGTTGTGTCGATGCCGCGGGGCGCCGCGGTTGTCTACCCGAAGGACGCCGCTCAGATCGTGGCCTTCGCGGACATCTTTCCGGGCGCTGTCGTGGTGGAGGCCGGTGCCGGTTCTGGTGCTTTGACCTGCTCGCTCCTCCGCGCGGTAGGGCCGCTGGGGAAGGTGATCTCGTTCGAGCGTCGTGCGGAGTTCGCCGAAGTGGCACAGAGCAATGTCACCAGGTTCTTCGACGGCCGGCACCCCGCATGGGAGCTGATCGTCGAGGACCTGGTCACCGGACTACCCGGCGTCGACGTGAGCGTCGATCGGGTGATCTTGGACATGCTCGCGCCGTGGGAGTGCGTCGATCAGGTGGCCCGACACCTGCGACCGGGTGGCTTGATGTGTGCCTACGTGGCCACCACAACTCAGCTGAGCAGGATCGTGGAGACGCTACGTGCCCATGGCGAGTTCACCGAACCGCGGGCCTGGGAGTCACTGCACCGTGACTGGCACGTCGAAGGCCTGGCCGTGCGGCCAGGTCACAAGATGATCGGACACACGGCCTTCCTGGTCACCGCTCGGCGCATGGCGCCCGGCGAACGTCCGCCGACGAAACGGCGCCGACCGGCACCGGGAGCCTATGGTCCGGACTACCTAGGACCCCGCCCGCCCGGCATCGAGCCGCAATTGGGCGACAACATAGCCGATTGATAGCGCGCTGAGCCGGGCGCGCCGGGTAGTGTCGTGATCACCGAGGAGGTGATCGACCGTGGCAAGTTCAGAAGTACACGATTCATCAGCATCCGGTGCGAACGATCAGGGGGTGACCGACCTGGAGTCCGACGACCTGTCGGCATTGGTGGCCGAGCTGCAAACCGAGCTGATCGAGGTCCGGCGCCAACTGGGCGATAGTCCGCGATCTGCCGACGAGCTCACTGAACGCCTGAGCGAAGCGCAGCGATCGCTCGCGGCGATGACCACTCACAACGAGCGGCTCGCGCAGACTCTGCGTGAGGCACGTGACCAGATCACTACCCTGAAAGAGGAGGTCGACCGGCTGGCGCAACCGCCTGCGGGTTTCGGCACCTTCCTGGCTCCGCACGAGGAGCACACGGCGGATGTCCTCAGCAGTGGACGCAAGCTTCGAGTCGTGGTCAGCCCGAGCGTCGATCTCGATGCGCTCAGGCGCGGCCAAGAAGTGATGTTGAACGAGGCCCTCAATGTGGTCGCCGCCCTGGATTTCGAGGATGTCGGTGAGGTGGTGTTGTTCAAGGAGGTGCTGGCCGATGGCGACCGGGTGTTGGTGGTTGCGAATGCCGACACCGAGCGGGTGGTCCGGATCGCTGAGCCGCTGCGGGACACCGTATTGCGGGCTGGTGACTCACTATTGCTGGACACACGGTCGAACTACGTCTACGAGCGGGTGCCCAAATCCGAGGTGGAGGAGCTTGTTCTCGAAGAGGTGCCCGATATCGAATACTCGTCGATTGGTGGCCTCATCGGGCAAATCGAACAAATCAGAGACGCGGTCGAGCTGCCGTACCTCTATCCCGAGCTGTTTGATGAGCACCAGCTGAAGCCGCCCAAGGGCGTGCTGTTGTATGGCCCGCCGGGCTGCGGGAAGACATTGATCGCCAAGGCCGTGGCCAACTCGCTGGCGAAGAAGGTGGCTGCCAAGTCGAGTAGTTCGGGTGGCAAGAGCGACGGTGCGGCAGCGAAGTCCTATTTCTTGAACATCAAGGGTCCCGAGCTGCTCAACAAGTATGTGGGGGAGACCGAAAGACACATCAGGTTGGTCTTTCAGCGCGCCCGGGAGAAGGCGAGCCTCGGGACGCCGGTGATCGTCTTCTTCGACGAGATGGACTCGCTGTTCAGGACCCGCGGCTCTGGCGTGTCGTCGGATGTGGAGAACACCATCGTGCCGCAGCTGTTGAGCGAGATCGACGGCGTCGAAGCGTTGGAGAACGTCCTGGTCATCGGCGCGTCCAATCGCGAGGACATGATCGACCCGGCCATCTTGCGGCCGGGGCGGCTCGACGTGAAGATCAAGATCGAACGGCCCGACGCCGAGTCTGCCCGGGACATTTTCACCAAGTACCTGGTGCCGGAGCTACCCCTGCACGCTGATGACCTCACCGAATTCGGGGACGACCGGGAGGCATGTGTGGCGGGCATGATCCAGGCCACCGTCGAGCGGATGTACGCCGAGTCCGAAGAGAATCGATTCCTTGAGGTGACCTACGCGAACGGCGACAAGGAAGTGCTGTACTTCAAGGACTTCAATTCCGGCGCGATGATTCAGAACATTGTGGACCGAGCCAAGAAGATGGCGATCAAGGATCTCATCGAGCACGATCAGCGGGGCCTCCGAGTGCAGCATCTGCTGCAAGCATGTGTCGACGAGTTCAAGGAGAACGAGGATCTGCCCAACACCACCAATCCGGACGATTGGGCCCGGATCTCGGGAAAGAAGGGCGAGCGGATCGTGTTCATCCGCACGCTCGTCACCGGAAAGTCCGGCACCGAACCGGGCCGTTCGATCGATACCGTCGCCAACACCGGTCAATACCTCTGACGTGGTCGGCGAGGGTGTCCTGTGAGCGTCCACCGGGTGATGGGCACCGAGGTCGAGTACGGCATTTCGGTGGTGGGTCAACCTTTCGCGAACCCGATGGTGGCGTCCTCACAGGTGGTCAACGCCTATGCCTCGCTGTCGGCTCAGACGCGGCGCGCGCGATGGGACTTCGAGGAGGAGTCGCCACTGCGTGACGTGCGCGGTTGGGAGCGGCCTCGGAGCGCGGCCGACCCCAGTCAACTCACCGACGAGGATCTCGGGCTGGCCAATGTGATCTTGACCAACGGCGCCAGGTTGTACGTGGACCATGCCCATCCCGAGTACTCCTCACCGGAGGTCACCAATCCGCTTGATGTGGTGCGCTGGGACAAAACCGGGGAGCTGGTGATGTTGGCGGCTATCCGCCGAGCTGCCACGGTGCCGGGTGGTCTACCGATTGCCCTGTACAAAAACAACACCGACAACAAGGGCGCCTCCTACGGTGCGCATGAGAACTATCTGGTGCCACGTGCCACGCCGTTCTCGGACATCGTCCGGCATCTCGTCCCGTTCTTCGTTACTCGGCAGATCATCTGTGGCGCCGGACGAGTCGGTATCGGTCACGACGGGCGTGGGGATGGTTTTCAGATCAGCCAACGGGCCGACTTCTTCGAGGTGGAGGTCGGGCTGGAGACGACTTTGAAGCGCCCGATCATCAACACTCGCGACGAACCTCACGCCGACCCGGAGCGACACCGCAGGCTGCATGTCATCCTCGGTGACGCGAATCTGTCCGAAGTCTCTGGCTATCTGAAGATGGGCACCACGGCGCTGGTTCTGGCCATGATCGAGGACGACTTCATCGCGGCCGATCTGAGCATCGACAATCCGATCGGCGCGCTGCGCGCGGTGTCTCATGACCCGGGGCTGACCCAGCAGCTGACCCTCAAAGACGGCCGCACGATGACCGGGCTGCAACTGCAATGGGAGTATCACGACCTGGCGCACAAGTATGTCGACCAGCGGTTCGGTGCCGATGCCGACCCGCAAACCCGTGATGTGCTCGACCGATGGGCAGCCGTGCTCAGCGGGCTCGCCGAAGACATCTGGTCCTGTGCCGACCAGCTTGATTGGGTCGCGAAGTGGCGGCTGTTAACCCAATACCGCGAGCGCGACGGCTTGGCGTGGTCGGACGCCAAGTTGCAGCTGGTGGATCTTCAGTACTCGGACATCCGGCCGGAGAAGGGCCTGTATCACCGTTTGGTGGCAGCCGGGCGGATGGAGACCCTGCTGGACGAGGCGTCAGTCGAGCACGCGGTTGCGCACCCGCCGACCGATACTCGCGCCTACTTCCGGGGCCGCTGCCTGGCCAAGTATCCGATGCAAGTGGCGGCTGCGTCATGGGACTCGGTGATCTTCGACCTGGCCGACGGCGAGCCGCTGCAACGCATTCCTACCCTGGATCCGCTACGCGGCACCCACCGGCACGTCGCCGCGCTGCTGGACCGGTGTGCGAGTGCCCGCGAACTGGTCACCGCGCTCACCAGTCCGGCCGCTTGACCGGTCCGGTCGGTGTGGCCGACACGCCATCGAAACCGTGCGCTCGGCGTATAGGCTCGGGGTATGGCACAAGAACAGAAGAAACCTCGCAAGTCGCCCGAAGCCGACGAGTCCGATGTCGCGCCCGCCGCCGGTGCCGCCGAGCGGAAGGGCGCATTGGACGACGACGTGGATGCCATCCTGGACGAAATTGACGAAGTTCTCGAGACCAACGCTGAGGACTTCGTGAAGTCGTTCATCCAAAAGGGCGGGCAGTAGATGGCCGGCGCCGGACTCCCGGAGGCCTATCTGGTGCCCGGTGGCTCCTCGTTCGCGGACTTCTTGTCCGCCCAAGCGCCCGATCTTCTGCCCAGCCGGCGTGCACTCGGCGAGGGCCGGGCCGGCGACCTTGCACCGCGCGGCACCACCATCGTGGCGGCTAGCTTCCCGGGCGGGGTGGTGATGGCGGGGGATCGGCGAGCCACGATGGGCAACATCATTGCCCAGCGTGACATCAACAAGGTGTTCCCGGCCGATGAGTTTTCGGTAGTCGGCATCGCCGGCTCCGCCGGTCTGGCCGTTGAAATGGTGCGACTCTTCCAGACCGAACTCGAACACTACGAGAAGATCGAAGGCACGACCTTGTCGATCGACGGCAAGGCCAACCGTCTGGCCGCCTTGATTCGAGCCAACCTCGCGATGGCGATGCAGGGCCTTGCCGTTGTTCCGCTCTTTGCCGGCTACGACGTGGTCCACGACCAGGGCCGGATCTTCAGCTACGACGTGACCGGCGGGCGTTACGAGGAGACCGCGTTTCACTCCGTCGGGTCCGGCTCAGTGTTCGCCCGAGGCTCGTTGAAGAAGTTGTATCGCGAGGATCTGACTGCCGAGGAGTGCATCACGGCCGCGGTGCAGGCACTGTACGACGCGGCCGATGACGACTCGGCTACCGGCGGGCCCGATCTCGCTCGCCGAATCTTCCCGGTCGTGTATGTCGTGACGGCCGAAGGCGCGGCACGGGTGACCGATGCCGAGGTTTCGGCCATCGCCGACCGAGTCGTCGCCGGACGCATGGAGCGTCCCGATGGCCCGGCAGCCGCCCTCAACTGAGCCCTATCCAGACCTGACCTCGAGGATCTCTCTATGAGCATGCCGTTCTACGTCTCACCCGAACAACTCATGAAGGACCGAGCGGACTTCGCTCGCAAGGGCATCGCTCGCGGCCGGTCGGTGGTGGCGGTTCAATACGCCGATGGTGTCCTTTTCGCCTCGGAGAATCCGTCCCAGGCTCTGCATAAGGTCTCGGAGATCTATGACCGGATCGCGTTTGCGGCCGTCGGCCGTTACAACGAATTCGAGAATCTACGGATCGCCGGCGTTCGGCTGGCTGACATGCGTGGGTATGCCTACGATCGCCGCGACGTGACTGGCCGTGGCCTGGCCAACGCCTACGCGCAGACGTTGGGCACCATTTTCTCCAGTGGCGGCGAGAAGCCCTACGAGGTCGAGCTGTTCGTCGCCGAGATCGGCGATGATCCTAGTGAGGACCAGCTCTATCGGTTGACCTATGACGGTCAGGTGGCGGACGAACATCGCTTTGCGGTGATGGGCGGGGCAGCCGACGTGGTGGCTTCCTACTTGCAGGAGCACTACGTCGAAGGCGCCTCATTGGCCGACGCGCTCAAGGTAGCGGTGGCCGCGCTCGGTCACTCGGAGTCGGGTCCGACCGAAACCTCCGGCAAGTCCACTGACCGGGTGATCGAGGTCGACGGGCTCGAGGTCGCGATTCTCGATCGCACCCGCAGTCAGCCTCGGAAGTTCGCGCGGGTGCGGGAGGCGCGCCTCGCTGAACTGATGCGGTGAGCGTGCGCGGGGCGGCATCTGGCGCACGGCCGCCATGGGAACGACTCGGCGAGGATCGCGTGGCCTACGCGGGGTTCCTACGAGTGCTCAATCGCACCCTCCGCCTGCCGGACGGGCGTCGGGTCGACTGGGACCTGTTGGACATTCCGTCCACAGTGACTGTCCTGCCGCTGACGCCGGCAGGCGTGGTGGTCTGCGTTCGGCAATACCGACCTGGGCCGAACCGCTATGTGGTCAGTCTGCCGGGTGGTTTGGTGGACTCCTCGGAGGACCCGCTCGCTGCCGCCGGGCGCGAGCTCCGGGAGGAGACCGGGTATGTCGCCGCTAAGCTGGAATTCATCGGCGGCACGTTTCCCAATAGCGCCACGAATCCGCGCCTGGTGGTGGTTGCGCGGGACTGTGTCGCCGCCCACGATCAGGAGCTCGACGAGTTCGAGGATTGTGAAGTCGTGCTGCTGACGCTGACCGAACTCCGCGCCGAGCTCAAGTCCGGTCGCTTGGGCTCGACCGAGCAGACCTATCTCGCTCTCGACCACTTGCAGTTGCTTTAGCGGATCGCGGATTCTCCGGGCGAATCGCGGGATCCGTGCGCTGACTGATCGGCAAACACGTGGCCGGGCCCTAGGGTGGGCACGTGGACCGGCGCATCTTCGGAATCGAGAACGAGTACGGCGTGACCTGCACGCTGCGGGGTCAGCGACGCCTGAGTCCCGACGAGGTGGCGCGCTATCTGTTCCGCAAGGTGGTGTCCTGGGGACGGAGCAGCAATGTGTTCCTGCGCAATGGCGCGCGACTCTATCTCGACGTAGGTAGCCACCCGGAGTACGCGACTCCCGAATGCGACGACATCGTCGAGTTGGTTACCCACGACAAGGCCGGCGAACGCGTCTTGGAAGGACTGCTGGTTGACGCGCAGGAACGACTGCACACCGAAGGCATCGGCGGCGACATCTATTTGTTCAAGAACAACACGGACTCGGCCGGAAACTCCTATGGCTGCCACGAGAACTACCTGGTCGGCCGGTCCGGCGAGTTCAGCCAGCTGGCTGACACCCTGATCCCGTTCCTGGTGACCAGGCAACTCGTGGTTGGCGCCGGCAAGGTGACGCACACACCGCGTGGCCCCGCCTATGCGATATCCCAGCGGGCCGAACACATCTGGGAAGGGGTTTCCAGTGCCACCACCCGCAGTCGCCCGATCATCAATACTCGCGACGAGCCACATGCCGATGCCGAGCGCTACCGCCGACTTCACGTGATCGTCGGTGACTCGAACATGAGCGAGACAACGACACTGCTGAAAGTGGCCAGCTGCGACCTGGTGTTGCGGATGATCGAGGAGGGCGTGGTGATGCGGGATCTCACCATGGAGAATCCGATCCGCGCGATACGGGAGATCTCCCATGACCTCACCGGTCGCCGTAAGGTCCGGCTGGCCAACGGTCGCGAGTCGAGCGCACTGGAGATCCAATACGAGTACTTCGCCAAGGCCCGGGAGTTCGTCGATCGCCGGCAGCTCACCACGCCGACCGTCGAACGCGCACTTGACTTGTGGGAGCGGTCGCTCAAGGCCGTGGAGAGTGACGATCTGGGGTTGATCGAGCGCGAGATCGATTGGGTGATCAAGTGGCGCCTGATCGAGCGTTACCGCTCGCAACATGGCTTGGGCCTCGCCGATCCGCGAGTCGCTCAGCTCGACCTGGCCTACCACGACATCCACCGCGGTCGCGGCCTCTACTACCTGCTAGAGAAGCGCGGGGCGGTCGCCCGGGTCAGTTCCGACCTAAAGATCCTGGAGGCCAAGAGCGTCCCGCCGCAGACCACCCGAGCTCGGCTGCGCGGAGAGTTCATTCGACAAGCCCAGGAGCGGCGCCGGGACTTCACCGTCGACTGGGTGCACCTCAAACTCAATGACCAAGCACAGCGCACCGTCTTGTGCAAAGATCCGTTTCGCGCCCACGATGACCGGGTGCAGCGCCTGATCGACGGCATGTGATTCGACTCGCATCACTGCGACGAGCAGTGAGCCGGCACGTCGGCCCTTGTCGTGTGCGGATAGGGTGACCGGGGTTCGCAGAACTCGTTCCGCTCATGGCTGGTCGATCGTCGGGGTCCGTCATACAGCCGGTCCTCAAGTCAGCTGGCCGCCGACTGCAGATAGAAATGGTGTATTCGTGTCACGCAGATCTCACACAATTCCTGGCCGCACCCTGGTCCGGTCTGCCGCCGCGTACGTGCTCGCGATAGGAGCATTGACCGGGTGCGGCGAGTCCGTCACCGTCGCCGACTCGGATCCGGTCCGCGGGCTATCGTCGGTGACGGTCACCGGTGAACTCGGATCGGCGCCGACCGTGAAGTGGGATGGGCGGCTTAACGTCACCAGGTCGGAAACGAAGGTTCTGGTCAAGGGCAGTGGCGACGTCATCAAGGACGGCGACGTGGTGTTGAGCCAGATCTGGATCGGGAACGGCTACACCAAGTCGATGGCCTTCGATTCCTTCGCCAGTCAAGCTCAGCCAGTCACCCTCTCCAAGGAGACCACCAAGCCGTTGACCAGCGCACTGGAGGGTCAGCCTTTGGGGTCGCGGGTGATGGTCGCCGCGACTGCCAAGGAAGCCTTCGGGGAGCAGGGCAATCCGCAGCTGGGCATCGGCAACAAGGACTCGGTGTTGTTCGTGGTCGACTCTATCGACATCGTGCGCGATGAGCCGGACGGCAAGCAATCGGCGCTGCCGGCGTGGATGCCGAAGCTGGTGACCAAGGACGGCACGATCACCGGTTGGGATTTCAGTAAAGCTCAAGAACCGGATGGCAAGCTGCGCGTCGTGCCGATCATTACCGGCGACGGCCCGAAGGTGGGCAAGGACTCGACGATTGTCACTCGGTACCTCGGCCAGGTCTTCGATGCCGCCAAGCCATTTGACGAGGCGTATTCGAAGCCGGAGCCGGCTACTTTCAAGGTCGACGGGCTGGTGAAGGGCTGGCAACAGGGCTTGGCCGGCGTCCCGGCTGGCAGCCGGGTGGCCATCGTGGTGCCACCCGCGCTCGGCTATGGCGCGAAGGGCAATGAGAGCGCCAAGATCAAGGGCACCGACACGCTCTATTTCGTGCTCGACGTCCTCGCGACCAGCTGACCTCGCCGAGAAGCACGGAATCAGGCAGCACGACCCGCTACGCCCGAACGACGGAGTAATCCATGAGCGCACCAGCGAATGCTCGCAAAAGCGAGCGCTTGCTCAACCTGCTCATCATGTTGCTGGTGCAGCGGCGCTTCGTGTCGAAGGCTCGGATTCGAGAGATTCTTTATCCGGAGACCTCGACCGAGGCCTTCGAGAAGATGTTCGAGCGGGACAAGGAGGAGTTGCGCAGCCTGGGGGTGCCGATCGAGGTGGGCAGCCTTGATGCCCTGTTCGACGAACCGGGCTATCGAATCCGCCCCGACGAATTCGCCTTACCATCCATTTCCCTGGCCGCCGATGAGGCAGCGGTGGTCGGACTCGCGGCCAAGGTATGGGAGCACGCCCGGCTAGCCGATGCCACGACGGGGGCGCTACGCAAGCTGACCGCCGCCGGCCTGGACCCTGATGTGTCGGCTCTGCAGATCGCCGAGACACGGCTCAGCGCCGACGAACCGGCGTTCGACGACTTCTGGGAGGCCACCCAGTGTCGAGTGCCGGTGGCTTTCGACTATCGCGGGGCCGGAGCGCTCCGAGCCACTCGCCGGCACGTGCAGCCATGGGGGGTGGTGCGGTCTTCGGGTCGGTGGTATGCGGTCGGATGGGACACCGACCGCCAAGCCGAGCGAATTTTCCGTCTCTCGCGTGTCGAGAGCGCGGTGAGCCGAGACGGCGAACCGGGTTGCTACGAGGTGCCTAGCGACGCCGACGCCGCGGCGATCACTCGCCGGCTGGCGCCGCCTGTACAGCGAGTTACGCTCGTGGTACTGGTGAGAGCCGGCAGCGGCCATGGGCTGAGGCGCGATGCCGCCCGGCAGCAGCTCGGTGTCGACGGCCCGGATCGAACCACCGGGTGGGATCGACTCTGGGTCGAACGCGGTCCGAACGCGGCCGACGAGGTCTTGAGCTACGGGGCGGCGGTCTTCGTCGAAACGCCGGAGACGGTGCGGAGCGAAGTGCAGCAACGCCTTGCCGACGCGCTCGGCATCGATCACGCTGGTGCGCGGTGAGCCGGCCGCTGGCCGGCGGGGCCAAGGACCAGGTCGCCCGATTGCTGGCGTTGGTTCCGTATCTGCACCAGCGAGGCGAGGTGGAGCTCTCGGTCGCTTCCGCGGCGCTCGGCGTGCCGATTCCACAATTGGTCAAGGACCTGAAAGTCCTGTTGATGTGCGGTTTGCCGGGTGGATTCCCCGACGATCTGATCGATGTCGACCTGGATGTGTTGGTCGCGGAAGCGGGCCCAGACGGTGTCGACGCAGACGGTGTCGAAGGAAAGGATGCCGACGCTGACGGTGCCGAACGAGTGAGGCCAGGTGGAGTGATCCGGGTCTCCAACGCGGAGTACCTTGCTCGGCCGCTGCGCTTGACCGTGACTGAGGCATCCGCGTTGATCGTCGCCCTGCGGGCCATCCGGGCCGGCGCGGACGAGACGACCGCGCCGATCGTGGACCGGGCTTTGGGCAAACTGGAGGTGGCCGCGGCCGAGGTCACGACCCCGGCGGTCCATATCGATGCGACCCGGTCATCAGGCGTTCTCGCCGACCTCCGTGGTCAACTCATGGCCGCGGTGGACCAGGGTCGTCAGGTCGGGCTGACCTATTGGGTGCCGTCGCGTGACGAGGAGTCGGTGCGGGTGGTCGATCCGGTCGCCGTGGTCACCGCCAATGGCTTCGACTATCTGGATGCGTGGTGTCACCTGGCGCAAGCGCCTCGGCTGTTCCGTCTGGATCGCATTCATCACGCTGAGACGTCGAACGCGCGCGTGCTCGGGCGAACCCGACCACGAGACCTGACCGACGGTATCTTCGGCGTGAGCGCCGACTCCGCCACCCTGGTGACTTTACGGCTGGCCTCGAAGGCGAGCTGGGTGCCTGAGTACTACCCAGTCCAGGCCACCCGCCCACTGGCCAAGGGCATGGTGGAGGTCGACATGCTGGTCGGTGACGAGCAGTGGCTGGTGCGCCTGCTGCTGCGGTTGGCCCCGGCGGCCGAAGTCATCTCGCCCGCGCATCTCGCCCGACAATTCCGCGACACCGCACAAGCGACCTGGGCTCTCTATCGCTCGTGACCTTTGCCGGGGCTCTACAGTGGGGGCCGGGTAAGATGACCGCACCAACAATCGTCGTTAGGACCATCATGAATCCACTATTCGGCACCCCTGGTGCTCCAGAGCTGCTGCTCATCTTCGCCGTGGTGGTGCTGCTCTTCGGCGCCAAGAAACTGCCCGAACTGGCTCGGGGGAGCGGTCGGGCGCTGCGGATCTTCAAGTCGGAGACCAAGGGACTCGTGGACGGCGACGACAAGCTGAAAACGGAAGAACCTCTCGAGATCGAGGCTCGCGACACCTCCGCGGAGATGGAGAACGATCGGATCGTCGAGATTGACGGCGACCGGATCGCGCACGAACCGCGCGACGGCTCCTGACCACAACTGCTATCGGTGTCTATTTCCGGGGTCGTCGGCCTCTTCGTCGGCAAGCCACAACACCCCATCGGCCCGGATGGGCGGATGGCGCTCTCGGACCACTTCCGGGAGTTGCGCGCACGGATCATGATCAGCGGCACCGCGATCGTGGTTGTGCTGATCGCCTCGCTGTTCTACTTCGATCAGCTCTACCAACTCTTTCTGCGGCCCTACGACAAAGGGGTTGCCGCACTGGACGAGGACATCGATATCAAGTTGACGGTGGCTGGTCTGGGCGGTCCGCTGCTGCTCAGGCTCAAGTTGAGCGGCGTTGCCGCGATCATCGTGACCAGTCCAATTTGGCTCTACCAGATCTGGGCTTTCATCCTCCCAGGACTACACGCCGGCGAACGCAAGTGGTCTCGTGTCTTCGCCTCGATCGCCGGACCACTGTTTCTGCTCGGCGCGGCACTCGGCTACGTAACCCTGCCGAAGGCAATCGAGGTTCTGGCCGGCTTCACGCCGGACGGCAGCACCAACCTCATCGAGAACGGCAGCTACGTCACCTTCTTCGTCCGCACGTTGCTTGTGTTCGGGATCGCTTTCGAGATTCCGGTGTTCGTGATTCTCCTCAACCTGGCCGGCATCGTGTCCGGCAAAGCTCTCGGCGAGCACCGATCGTGGATTGTTGTCGGCACCTTCATCTTCGCGGCGATAGCCACACCCAGCGTCGAACCATACTCGATGCTTCTCCTGGCGATCCCGATGGTGCTGCTCTTCGGCATCTCCGAGGTCATCGCCCGACTGATTGACCGTCGCCGCGCTAAGGCCGACATTCTTGCCGGGCTCAGCGACGACGAAACCTCCGAGATCGAGGAACTCTCCAGCATCGACGAAGACCACCCACTCTAGGTTGCTGTTTCCTTGCCGAAACTC
>JBOFLH010000101.1:0-1341 GCA_051657765.1 Nocardioides sp.
GTGCCGGTAGCGGTGTCCATGGCGTAGAGGCGGGTTGTGTAGGAGGTGGTTCCTAGCGGTCCTGTGCAAGTCCAGATGCCGTCGACTTGCACGAGTGCCTGTGTCTCGGAGTACCAGCTGAGGGCGCGGGTGCCGACATTTCCGGGCACGGTGGTCCGGTGTACTTGTACACCATCAGATACCCGATAGATCGCCGGCTGGTCGCCGCTGGTCGGGTAAGGGGCTCCTGGCTCGAAGTTCGAACAGGCGAGCATTGATCCGTCTGGACTCCAGGTAGCCAGGGAACAGTTGTGAATGGACCTGACTAGCGAACCTGTGACACTGCTTCTGATCTCGGTTCGGTGCGGCGAGGTCCCGATTGTCAAAGCCACCATGGACCGGTCGGGACTGAGCGAAGGATGGTCCGCGGCGCCGGTGCAACCGAGATGCTGTCTGATCGAATAGTCAGAGCCAGTCGCGAAGTTACGCACTCGTACGTCGTTCAACATGATCGTGCCGCAGGTTTCGGTCGATTGCGGAGAGGATGCCTTGATATATACCCCTGCCTCGGTGGGGATGCTATCTGCGGCGTTCGCAGCTGGCGGAGCGCCGGTGAGCACGCCAATCACGAATACGATATTCCAGACCGCAATTTGGGAGCGTCGTCTCATGCGGACCTCAGATCCTTGGGAGTTCCTGCTTGGACGATAACCGTCGTAAGAACACTTGTCGACCAGCTGAGAGACCGACGCCCGGACTCGAGGTATACGGCTGCGGCACCAAAATGGGGTAGTGGCCATATCATGGAACCCATTTGCTTCAGTCCAACCGGCTTCCCGCGCCGACGGTGTCGTAGTTGCCCCCGAAACCGCCCGGAGCCACCGACATCAGTTCAGCAGAAGGTCGATACCGCTTCAAGCGGTCGCTGGCCGGGTGCTGATGTTCCCGCGTAGTTACAGACGCTTCCAGCCAGCAGTGACGTAGCTATAGTCCCCAGTAGCGCTACCGCTTTCGACGATGGCGAAAACGCCGGCTACAGCCGAAAGCGCGACTGCGATGGACGCAAGTGTCGAATTGAACTTGAGCATTCCTGCCACTCCTTTGGTCGGGCCCCGTCGGCGACCGCGTGCTCGATGGTCGCGTGAGGCTGCAGAACTGCGGCGACTGGCCGCGATGCAGGTCTCCTCAGTCATGCCTTAGTTCCTTCGCTCTTATGGCCCGATACGTCTTGTAGCTATCGAATAGCAGAATCTTAGTGCGGAACTGGCGATGGTCAACGGACGATGCAACAACGTGTTCTCGCACTGCAGAAAACGAGGATCTATGACACCTCCCGGTGTGTCCGGGAACCCGGGACACACC
>JBOFLH010000102.1:0-12531 GCA_051657765.1 Nocardioides sp.
AAGGCCGAAGGCATGTCCACCCCAGAGGCACTGAGGTGCCTTAGACGGCGCCTCATCCGCATCATCGTCAACCACTCACACACCGATCACGCCGCCGCCGGGACTTGCCTTCCGGCCGCCGCTTGACATAGGAGAAACCTTTGCCAGCTGTGTCAGGTTCCCGCTCCCCGGCCGACCGGCACTCGACCGTGGTCGACGGGGTCGAGGTGGTGGGCGCGCTATCTCCTAGTCGGGCCGGGGACTTTCTGGCGTGCCCATTGCTCTATCGCTTCCGGACCATCGACAAGCGGCCGGAACCTCCCTCGCCGGATGCGGTTCGCGGGACCGTGATTCATCGCGTCTTGGAGCGGTTGTTCGATCTGCCGGCACCGGAGCGCACGAAACAACGGGCGCGTTCGATGCTGATACCAGCCTGGGAGCAGTTCGTGGAGTCCGAGCCCAGTGCCCTCGATCTGTTCCGGGCAAACTCCACGGGCTTCGCCTCGTGGCTGACGTCGTGCCACGATGTGCTGGACCGGTACTTCACCCTCGAGGACCCCACGCGATTGGAGCCGGCCGAGCGCGAGGTGTACGTCGAGACGCTGCTCGACTCCCGCCTATTGCTGCGGGGCTTCGTCGATCGTGTCGACGTCACCCCGGATGGTCTGATCCGTGTGGTCGACTACAAGACCGGACGGTCCCCGGGGCCGCAATGGGAGGCGAAGGCTCTCTTTCAGATGAAGTTCTACGCACTCATCATCTGGCGGGCAAGGGGTGTTGTTCCGCGAGTCCTGCAGTTGATCTACCTCGGCAACAGTGAGGTGTTGCGATACACGCCTGAGGTGGCCGACCTGGTGGCCACCGAACGCAAGGTCACCGCCATCTTCGATGCGATTACTCGCGCCGAGCGGGACCAGGACTGGCGGCCCAATCCGAGCCGGCTCTGCGGAGCCTGCGCCCACCAAGCGATCTGTCCCGCCTTCGGTGGCACACCGCCAGCACTCCCTACCGCGCGCGACCGGGAGTCCGACGCCGGCACGCTCTAGGCGAAACGAGCCATCACCCGATGCGGGTCCAAACCGGCCAGCGACGGCACGAAGACCCGCCGAGGCGTCGGCACGACGGGCGCCTCATGCGGCACGACCAGGACCTGACAACCGGCCGCCTCGGCAGCCCTAGCGCCTGTGTCGGAGTCCTCCAGGGCAAGACACGCATCGGCGGCGAGGCCTAGTTGTTCGGCCGCCTGGAGATAGGCATCCGGATGGGGTTTGCCGCGCACGACGGCGTCGCCGGTCACCACCACGGCGAAGAGCCCAGCGGGCAGGTGCGCCAACACCGGAGTCACCAACTCCCGATAGGACATGGTGACCAGTGCCAGCGGCATCCCGGCGCTATACATGGACCCGAGCATGTCGAGTGCTCCTGGCCGCCAGACCACTTGATCTTCGAGCCGCTGGCGAACATCGGCGACCAGCCGGTCGACGATCTCGGTGGGTGCGAGGTCAACCCGCATCTGGTCTCGAAGGTAGTGCGCCGAGTCCAGGAGATCCCAGCCCACCACATGCTGGGCTTGCTGGGTGCTCCAGGTGCTGCCACAGTCACGCGCCAACCGGAACTCCGCGGCCGCCCAATAAGGTTCGGTATCGATCAAGGTGCCGTCGAGGTCCCAGAGCACGGCTGCCCAGCGCTGGCCAGGTCCGGCCTGGTCAGATGCGGTCTGGCCGGCATAGTCCGCGGTCGGCCATAGGTCGGGTGCAGTCGGTGACTGGTGTTCAGTCGTCGGGATCATAGCCAAGATTCGGGGACAGCCAGCGCTCGGCGGTCGCCAGCGACCAGCCCTTTCGATCGGCGTAGTCGGCAACTTGATCTCGGCCGAGGCGACCCACCACGAAGTACTGTGCCTGTGGGTGAGAGAAATACCACCCACTGACTGAGGCGCCGGGCCACATTGCCATGGACTCCGTCAACGAGATGCCGGTGCTCGTCTCGGCGTCAAGAAGTGCCCACAGGGTCTGCTTCTCGGTGTGTTCTGGGCACGCCGGATATCCGGGAGCCGGTCGGATGCCCTGGTAGTTTTCGGCCAACAGATCGCCAGCGGTCAACCCAGTCTCCTCGGCGTAACCCCAGAACTCGGTGCGGACCCGCTGATGGAGGCGTTCGGCGAATGCCTCCGCGAGCCGGTCGGCAAGCGCTTCGATGAGGATCGCGTTGTAGTCGTCCAACGCCTCTTGGAACTCGCGGACCTTCTCAGCCAGCCCCATGCCTGCGGTGACGGCAAATGCGCCGAGATAGTCACGCGACCCCGAGGCCACGGGCGCGATGAAGTCGGCTAGCGATCGATTCGGGATCCCGTCGCGGTGCTGGCCCTGCTGGCGGAGCTGACAGCTGGACACTACGGGCTCGGCGCGTCGCTCGTCGGCGTACACGACGATGTCGTCGCCCACGCTCGCGGCTGGAAAGAAGCCGAGTACGCCACGTGCGGTCAGCCAGCGCTCGGAGATCAACCGGTCCAACATTGTTTGCGCGTCGTCATAGAGCCGCCGGGCCGCGTCCCCGGTGACCGGGTGATGCAGGATATCGGGAAACTTGCCCTTCATTTCCCAGGCATTGAAGAACGGCTGCCAATCGATGTAGTCGCGCAGTTCGCCCAGGTCGTAATCTTCGAACACGTGCACCCCGGGCTTGGCCGGGACCGGTGGAAGGTAGGTGCCCCACTCGATCGGGGTGGCATTGGCACGAGCATCGGACAGGCTGATCATCGGCCGGTCCTGCTTGGTGGCATGCCGGGCGCGCAGACTCTCATAGTCCGCTTGCACCGAGGCCAGCAGCACCGGGCGCCGGTCGGCATGCAGCAGTGCAGCCGCGGTCGGCACCGAGCGCGAGGCGTCCTTGACCCACACCACCGGGCCGTCGTACTTCGGATCAACCTTGACTGCGGTATGTGCTCGTGACGTGGTCGCGCCGCCGAGCAGCAACGGGATCCGCAGCCCTTGGCGTTGCATCTCAGCCGCGAAACTGACCATCTCGTCAAGCGATGGGGTAATCAGTCCGGACAGCCCAATCAGGTCGGCCTGGTGTTCCCGCACGGCATCCAAGATCCGCTGCGTCGGCACCATCACCCCGAGGTCGATCACCTCGTAGTTGTTGCACTGCAAGACGACACCCACGATGTTCTTGCCGATGTCGTGAACGTCGCCCTTGACCGTGGCCATCACGATCGTGCCGTTGGTTTCCTTGGCCGCCGCCAGGCTCGGATCGAGACGCTTCTCCTCCTCGATAAACGGGATCAGATACGCCACCGACTTCTTCATGACCCGCGCGGACTTGACCACTTGGGGCAAAAACATCTTCCCGGAGCCGAAGAGGTCGCCAACCACGTTCATGCCGGCCATCAGCGGGCCCTCGATGACCTCGATTGGTCGACCACCGCGTCCGGCGATCAGCGACCGCAACTCCTCGGTGTCTTCCTCGACATAGGCGTCCAGCCCCTTAACCAGTGCATGGGTGATCCGCTCCTCGACCCCGAGGCTCCGCCAAGCGAGTTGAACCTCCTCGCCGTCCCGCTCGCCACTGCCCTGGAAGCGCTGCGCCACCTCCAGCAGTCGTTCGGCCGCATCGGGCCGCCGATTGAGGATGACATCCTCGATTCGGTCACGAAGTTCGGGGTCGAGGTCGTCGTACACGGCGAGCGCGCCCGCGTTGACGATCGCCATATCCAGCCCGGCGGCAATCGCGTGATAAAGAAAGACCGAATGAATAGCCTCCCGGACCGCGTTGTTGCCGCGGAAGGAGAAGCTCACATTGGAGATCCCTCCCGAGACAAGCGCACCTGGCAGGTTCTGCTTGATCCAGCGGGTCGCTTCGATGAAGTCAAGCCCATAGCTCGCGTGTTCCTCGATGCCGGTTGCTACCGCGAACACATTGGGGTCGAAAATGATGTCCTCAGGCGGAAACCCGACCTTCTCGGTCAGGATTCGATATGCGCGCGCGCAAACCTCCTGCCGCCGAGCTAGCGAGTCAGCCTGACCGGCCTCGTCGAAGGCCATCACCACCGCGGCTGCGCCGTACTTGCGGCACAGTCGGGCCTGTTGAATGAAGCTCTCCTCGCCCTCCTTCATGGAGATCGAGTTCACGATCGGCTTGCCCTGGACGCACTTCAGACCAGCCTCGATGACCTCCCACTTCGAGGAGTCCACCATCACCGGCACCCTACTGATGTCCGGTTCGGCGGCGAGGAGTTTCAAGAACCGATCCATCGCGGCGACACCATCGATCATGCCTTCGTCCATATTGACGTCGATCACCTGGGCGCCGCTCTCGACCTGTTGAGCAGCCACGCTCAGTGCAGTGTCGTAGTCGCCCGCCTTGATCAGGTTCTTGAACCTGGCCGAACCGGTGATGTTGGTGCGCTCTCCGACATTGACGAACAGGCTCTCCTCGGTGATGTTGAGCGGCTCCAAACCTGACAACCGCATGGCCGGGGCGGTGCTCGGTAGTTGCCTCGGCCGAGCGGAGCGGACGGCATCGGCGAGGGCGGAGATGTGTTCCGGAGTGGTGCCGCAGCAGCCACCCACCAGGTTGACCAAGCCACTCTCGGCGAATTCCCCCAGGACGTCGACGAACTGCCGAGGGCTGTCGTCGTACTCACCGAACGCATTCGGCATCCCGTTGTTCGGATGGGTGGATACGAAACAGTCCGCCAGGCGGCTCAGTTCCGCCACGTAAGGGCGGATCTCCTTTGCACCGAGCGAGCAGTTCAACCCAATCGCCAGCGGTCGGGCGTGCCGCACGGAGTTCCAGAACGCCTCAGTCACCTGGCCCGACAGCGTGCGACCGGACGCATCGGTGATCGTGCCGGAGATGACCACCGGCCACTGTCGGCGTGCCTCCTCGAACAGCGTTTCCAGGGCGAAGATCGCCGCCTTGGCGTTGAGAGTGTCAAAGACCGTCTCGATGAGCAACAGATCAGCGCCGCCGTCGACCAATCCGCGCGCCTGTTCAAGATACGAGGCGGCGAGTTCGTCGAAACTCACACTCCGCGCGCCCGGATCGTTCACCTCCGCGCTCATCGACGCGGTGCGGTTGGTCGGCCCCAAAGCGCCGGCAACATATCGCGGCCGATCGGGTGTGGCGACCGAGTCGGCAGCGGTCCGAGCGATGTCCGCTGCGCGTTCATTCAGCTCATAACACAGATCGGACAAGCCGTAGTCGGCTTGCGCGATGCGCGTGCCGGTGAAGGTATTGGTGCACACGATATCCGCGCCCGCCGAGAGGTATGCGTGATGCACCTCGCGCACGATCTCCGGTCGAGTCAGACAGAGGACGTCAGAATTTCCGCGCAGATCGGTCGGCCAATCGGCGAACCGATCGCCACGATAGTCCTGCTCGGTGAGGCCGTACGACTGCAGCATGGTGCCCATCGCGCCGTCGATGACCAGAACTCGATCGCGCAACGCAGCGGTCAGCGATTCGGTGGCCTCAGCACGTTTCACAACTCCCATCTTGACACCGTGCTCAGCGTGAACAGGAATCCTCGTTCAGCGTCGAACACGCCACCAGGGTCTCGGGCACTAGGCTGAGGCGGTGATCAATTTTGAAGGCCCGATCGGCGAGATCGCCGGCGTGGAGCTGGTGGACCCCGTCGTGATCGCCGCCTTCGAGGGCTGGAACGATGCGGCCGATGCCGCCTCGTCGGTGGTTGATCACCTGTTGACCGTGTGGAGCGCGCGCGTGGTCGCCGCGATCGACCCTGAGGAGTTCTACGACTTCCAGATGAATCGACCAGTGGTCGGCAGCGACGAAGACGGGCAACGCCGCATCACCTGGCCGAGCACGCAGATCGCCGTCGCCTCGCCTCCGGAGTTGTCTCGCGACGTTATCTTGGTTCGCGGCATCGAACCGAACATGAGGTGGCGCCAATTCTGTGCCGAACTGCTGGCCGCCTGTGACGACCTCGGCGGGCAACTGGTGGTGACCCTCGGCGCCTTGCTGGCGGACACCCCGCACACCCGGCCGATTCCGGTGACCGGCACCGCCACCGAGCCCGATCTCGTCGAACGGCTCAAACTCGAGCAGTCCAGCTACGAGGGCCCCACCGGCATTGTCGGTGTCTTCCAGGACGCCTGCGTTCGCCTGGACATCCCGGCGGTTTCCTATTGGGCGGCGGTTCCGCACTATGTGGCGCAGCCGCCGTGCCCCAAAGCAACCCTTGCATTGGTGGGCTGTCTCGAACAGCTGCTGGAGGTCAGCATCCCGCACGGCGAGCTGGAGGACGAGGCTCGTTCCTGGGAGGAAAGCGTGAACGAACTCGCCAGCGAGGATGAAGACATCGCGGACTACGTGCGTGCGCTGGAGGAAACGCGAGACACCACGGATCTACCCGAGGCGTCCGGCGAGGCCATTGCGCGAGAATTCGAGCGATTCCTCAAGCGAGGCGACGGCGAGAACTGATCCGCCACGTGGGCCAGAGGTGATGTCCCGCCCACCGCAGGTCGGACTCAGAGCTGGATCCCCAAGGCCGCGTCCACCACGGCCCGAATGTGCGCGCCGGCCGCCGGGTCGGTGGTGTCGGCCAGCGCCCCGTGGCCCAAGGTCGCCTCGGCCCAACCGGTGACCTTGGCGACCGCCGAGGGTGCGTCGAGGTCCTCAGCGAGGCTTGCCAGCACGCCGGCGACAACCGGCTCGGACGCCGCCCCGGCGCCGACGGAGACAGCATCGCGCCACAGGCGCAGTCGGTCCGTACCTTGCCACAGCAACGAGTCGTGCCACTCCCAGTCGGTGCGATAGTGCTGACTCAGCAGGGCCAGCCGAATCGCCATCGGGTCGACATCGCTGTTGCGCAGGTGAGATACGAACACCAGGTTGCCCCGAGATTTCGACATCTTCTCCCCCGCGTAGGAGACCATGCCACCGTGCAGGAACGCTCTGGCGAACCGGCTCTCCGGGAACGCGACGTGTGCTTGCGCGGCGCACATCTCGTGGTGCGGGAAGACCAGGTCGCGGCCACCGCCTTGAACGTCGAAGGCCCCACCCAGGAGGTGCTGAGCGATTGCCGTGCACTCGATGTGCCACCCCGGTCGCCCCTTCCCGAACGGGCTGTCCCAGGACGGCTCACCGGGCCGCTCGGCGCGCCACACCACGCAGTCGAGCCGATCTCGCTTACCTACGCGATCGGGGTCGCCGCCGCGCTCGGCGAAGGCCGCCTCCATCTCCTTTCGGTCCCACTGCGAGACGGCACCGAAGGTTGGGTCGGTGGTGACCGAGAAATAGAGGTCGCCCGCCACTTCGTAGACCGCGCCGGCTTCGGATAGCCGGCCGATCAAGTCGATGACGAGTGGGATGGACTCGACCGCACCGACATAGTGCTGCGGGGGCACCACGCGAAGCGCGGCCAAGTCCTGGCGAAAGAGCTCGGTCTCTCGCTCGGCGAGTTCGACCCAGTCGACGTGCACCAGGTCGGCTCGTTCGAGAAGGGGATCGTCTACGTCGGTCACGTTTTGGACATAACGCACGGTCAGGCCGCTATTGAGCCACGCTCGCACCAGTAGGTCGAAGGCGACATAAGTCGCCGCGTGCCCCATATGGGTGGCGTCGTACGGCGTGATCCCGCAGACGTAGAGCCGGGCCTCGCCGCTCGAGCCGGGAGTACGCGCCGGCTGAGTGTCGACCAGTTTGCCGAGCGCGGTGTCATGCACTCGTACCGACGGCCCAAGCCGGGTGAGATTCGGGACATCGGGGCCTGACCACGCTCGCATGCCGCGAAGCCTAACGCGCCGCGATCACCAGGGCGGCCATGGGATAGCCGGCCACTCACCACTGGGCTGGGGCATGCTGCCGACCTCGGTCAGTCCTGCGGCCCGGGCGAAGAATTGGTCGATCTCGCGCTCGGTCAGCAGACCGCTCAACGACTCTCGCAGGGCGGCCGGTGCCTCGGCGAGTTGGCGGACCGCGGCGAGTTCGGGCTCGGTCAGCGGCTGACCGCTCCATCCCCAGAGAACCGTGCGCAACTTGTCATCACTGTGGAAACTCACCCCGTGATCGACTCCGAAACGATGGCCGTCCGACATCGGCAGTACGTGACCGCCCTTGCGATCACCGTTGTTGATGAGCACGTCGAAAACCGCGACTCGCCGGAGGGCGGCATTGTCCTCGTGCACCAGCGCGACCGGTCGGTTGTGCGCGTCGATGCCGTCGAAAACGTGGCAGTAACCGCGGGGCACGGCATCGGCGGCGACGATGTCAACGGCCGCTTGATCGGGATCGGGCTCCTGCCAGAGCTGGATCATTCCCTCCCCATGTGGACCACCGCCAACGAACGTGTAGGGAACGACGTTCCAGCCGAGCGCCTCCGAGACGTGCCAGGCGGCTACTTCACGCCACGCCAGGCAGCCGTCCGGAAAGTCCCACAGGGGCCGCTCGCCGGCGATCGGTTTGTAGACCACGCGAGTGTTGTTGATCGTAGCCAGAAAGGTCGCGTTGGATGCCGGGGCGACTCGACCCTCCAGCACGAGCTCCCCGTCGACGAATGAGAGCTGGTCCCGGTCAGGGATCACGTCGCCGAAACCCGTTGGCGCGCACACACAGGTGCCCGTCTGTCTCGATAGGTTCGCCGCAGAACGGACAGGTTGGCCGACCCGCGCCGATCACTTGTTCGGCTCGGTGGACGAAGGCGCGCGCCGACCCCGGGGCCAATCGGACCAGGAACACCTCGCTGGGTTCGACCTCCTCCGCGTCCGGGGTTGCCAGATCGACCTCGTCGGCGCGTGGGAACACCTCAACCACCACCCGCTTGTCGTGTGGGTCCCAGGACAAGGTCATTGTGCCGGCCCGGAACTCCTCCTCGATCGGTTGATCCAGCGGAGAGTTGTCCAACAAGTCGTGCGGCGCGACCGCCGGCACCACCGATTCTCCGGCGGATTCGGTCATCACCTGATCCAGCAATGCGTCGATCCGCTCGGCCAGGGCCGCCACCTGCTGTTTCTCGAGGGTGATGCTGACCAATCGGGACCCGGCTCGTGCTTGGAGAAAGAACGTGCGCTGCCCAGGCGGACCGACCGTGCCGGCGACGAATCGGTCGGGCGGGTCGAACTGGTGCACGACTGGGGCCATAGCCCCAGCCTAAGGCGAGATCGCGACAGCTTGCGAACCCAGGAAGTGAGATCCGGCCCGCGCCTAGTGGCGCCCCGGGCCGGCCCCACCACCAACCACGGCGTCCGCACTTCGGCTCGTTCGCGAGCCGCGCCTCCTGTCACCGGGCGTGGCGAGCCAGGAGAGATCGCCGTCGTGAGTATTCATAGCGAGCACTGATGGTCGCGTCGAAGTGAAGCGGATGATGGAGATTGATGCTGGATCGACATGGATCCGCTGGAAGAGGTCCAGGTGCATGCCGAGCGCATCGGCAAGAACCGACTTGATCAGGTCACCGTGGCTGACCGCCAACCACGCCGCGTCCGGGCCACTCGAATCCTCCACCACGGCGTCCTGGGCTCGTACGGCCTCAACCGCGCGAGCCTGCATCTCACGCATCGACTCCCCGCCCGGGAACCGTACCGCCGACGGCTGGTGTTGAACGGTCGCCCAAAGCTTGTCCTTCGCCAGATCCTTGAGCACGCGACCTTGCCACTGGCCATAGTCACACTCAATCAGGCCGCGCTCAACCGCCGGAGCTGGGCGGTGGTCGGCCGCTCCGCTCGGTTGCGCGGCGGCTACCGCTCCGGCGGTCTCCAGACAGCGGGCCAGCGGACTGGTGACCAGCGCGGCTAACGGCACCGCGGCCAACCGAGCCCCGGCCCGTCTGGCCTGGTCACGGCCATGCGCGTCCAGGTGCACCCCGTCCGCCCGGCCAGCCAGTACCCCAGACGCATTTGCCGTGGTCCGGCCGTGCCGCAGCAGCACCACAATCGCCATGCTCGCAGGGTAGTCGGTTCGCCGTTAGCCTGCTCAGATGATCGTTGATACCGCGCTCTACCGAGATGGCGTGCGCTGCGCACCGCGTTGTGACCCCGCCGACCTGATGGCCCTGCGTGCCGAACTTCGCGGTGACGGCGACTTCGTCTGGCTCGGCCTGTTTGAGCCCACCCGGGCCGAACTCGATCGGGCCGCTACGGCTTTCGGGCTGCATCCGCTGGCGGTCGAGGACGCCTTTGAAGCCGGTCAACGGCCCAAACTCGAGCTCTTTGACGACTCGCTGTTCCTGAGTGTGAAGACGCTGTGGTATGTCGAGACCGAAGACGCCGTCGAAACCGGCGAAGTCCACATCTTCATGGGCCGTGACTTCGTGATCACCGTGCGTCACGGCGACGGCGCCGAACTTCAAGCCGCGAGACACTCCTTGGAGTCCCGAACGAGTGTGCTCAATCAGGGTCCGTCGGCGGTGGTCTACGCCGTATGCAACCTGGTCGTCGACGGCTACGAGTCGGTCGCCGCCGCGTTGGATATCGACGTCTCGGAGGTCGAGGAGTCGGTGTTCTCGGCGGAACGCACTCGAGACTCGGCTCGCATCTACGTGTTGAAACGGGAAATAGCCGAAGTCCGGCGTGCGGTTCGACCGCTGGGCGAACCGCTGCGGCGGTTTGCCGGCGGCACATTGCCCGGGATGGACGCCACAACGCAGCCCTTCTTCCGTGACGTCGTGGATCACCTTGCTCGGGTTTCGGAGACCGTCGAGGGGCTGGAGCTGCTATTGACGGCGGCGTTCGAGGCGCATCTCGCGGCCATCTCGGTCCAACAGAACGAAGACATGCGCAAGATCTCGGCCGGCGTTGGCCTGGTCGCGCTGCCGACTTTGATCGCTGGCATCTACGGCATGAACTTCGACACCATGCCCGAGCTCCACTGGCTGTTCGGCTATCCGTTCGCGTTGCTGTTGATGGCGCTCAGCTCCGGCGCGCTGTGGGTGCTCTTCAAGAAGTCCGGGTGGCTGTGAGTCAGGTGGCCGACATCACACCGGTAGCCAGCAGAGCCACGATGGCGCCACCCAGCACGACGCGATAAGGCACGAACCAGGCGATGGAGTTTCCTGCGACGAACTTCAGTAGCCAGGCGACCGAGACATACGCCACGACGAAGCTCACTCCGGTTCCGACAAGCGTCTGGCCCAGCCCGATCTCACTGCCTGCGATTTCCTTGAGTTCGTACAACCCGGCCGCGGTGAGTGCTGGGATCGAGAGGAAGAAGCTCATCTTGGTGGCCGCCACCCGATCCAGCCCCAGCAGCAGCCCGGCCGAGATGGTCGCGCCCGATCGGGAGACCCCCGGAATGAGCGCGATGCACTGCGCCGCGCCGATAATTAGGCCGTCGCGTACCCCGATCTGGTTCTCACCGCGCGCTTGAGTAGCCCGCCGCTCGGCCAACCACATCACCGCGCTCCAGGCGATCAGCGCACCGCCGACCCACCACAGCGAGCGGAGCGGCCCGCTGATGACATCCTTACCCGCGAACCCGACCAGGCCGATCGGCAGAGAACCAACGATCACGGCCCAACCCATGCGGTACTCGATCGTATGCCGATGCTCGCTGCGGCCGAGGCCTCGTAGCCAGCCGATCGCCATCGCGGCAATGTCGCGGAAGAAGTACAGCAGCACGGCGGCGATCGCGCCGATCTGAATAACCGCCGTGTATGCCGTTATGGCCGGATCGGCTACCGGCAGGCCCAGCGCCTTCTCCACGATGGTCAGGTGTCCGGTGCTCGATACGGGCAGGAATTCGGTGAGGCCCTCGACAATGCCCAGGATGATCGCATCGAGATAGTTCATCGGATTCGTTGGACTTTCTGTAGAGGCTCGGCTGCTTGCGGGGGTTGCAAGGAAGACGACCCTAGCGTCATGGCGGCGCCGCAGAGCGTACGCAGGCCGATTTGCGGTAGCCCGATGGTTCCTTGGGTAACGCGGTTGGGCGCGACAGCGCGGCGTGCCGACCGCTGATGACCGTGGTCGTTGACTAGCGTTGCCCAATGCAGCAGCGCAGGGTGGGTTCGACCGGACTCCTCGTCTCACGGCTTGGCCTGGGGACGGCGACTTGGGGGGTCGGGACCGATGAGTATGAGGCTCGGGAGCAGCTGCTCGCGTTCATCGCCGCAGGCGGGTCGCTGGTGGAGGCCTCACCGACCGCCGATGGCGCTGCCGAGGTTGTGCTCGGCGAGCTGATTCGTGAGGTGGTCCCGCGAGAGGAATTGGTGATCGCCAGCCGAGCCAGCGCTGGCTGGCGCCCCGGTGAGCGCGCGATCGACACTTCGCGTCGGGGCCTGATTCGGGCACTCGACCAGTCTCTTGGGCGTCTGGGCGTGGACTACCTCGATCTCTGGCAGGTCGCTCAGTGGAGCGACGAAGTACCCCTAGAGGAGACCTTGGCCGCGCTCGACTACGCGGTGTCGACCGGCCGAGCGACGTACGTCGGGGTGTCCAACTACACCGGTTGGCAGACGGCATGCGCCGCGACCTGGCAGACGGCGACGCCGGGCCGCGCACGGCTGGCGTCGATGCAAGTCGAATACTCCTTGGTGAACCGACAGGCTGAGGCCGAGGTTCTGCCGGCCGCTCGCGCGCTGGGGCTAGG
>JBOFLH010000103.1:0-18323 GCA_051657765.1 Nocardioides sp.
TGGCTATCCCACCCGGCCGGGCACAGGCTCTGCCGGTCGGTCATCAGCACCGTGCCGGCGGCATTCTTAACCGTGGTCGTCAACCCGTTCTTGAAGCCGTTGAAGCCGTCGACCAGTTTGCTGGGCACCGGGGTCGTGGTGCGACTGCGGCCACGCAGCACTGTCTTGGTCATGGTGACCGGGTCAGCGTAGCGGTCCCGTTTGGCCCAGAACTCGTAGCCTTGACCGTAGGCCGCCAGGAAGGCGGCCGGCTCGACGTAGACGACCGTGCCGTCACCGTAGGCGTGCACCGTGTCGTTGGTCGAGACCAACCGCAACCCGCGTTCCGCGGCCTGCGCTGGTGCCGGTGCGCTCGCGACTACGGCGAGAAGCGTCAGCGCGGCGGCGACGAGGGCGGCGGCGAGACGGGTCGTTCGCGAACGGTGGGTGTGGCCAGTGGAGCCGAAATTCTCCAACATGTGTATCCCCTTTGTGGTTATGGTTGGCGCAGCGGTAGTTCAGGCAGACGCCACCTATCACAAGGTAAGACTCGGTCGAGGCCTCGATGGTTGTCACCGAACCCGTACTTTCTTCGGCCCGGTGTTGTTGGGCGCCGCGTAGCTCCGCGCGATGTGGCGATCAGCTACCGGCCTTTCCCGGCACGATGAGCACCCCTTGCTTGGTAACGTTGCCCGCAGCATCGCGCAGCACGGGGCCTCGGACGATAGCCGCATCCGCAGTGCGGGCGTGGTACTCGAGGACGAATGAGCCGTCAACAACATCGGCGCGAACAGTCTTGCCGTTCGCGAGCACGAACTCAGCTACCACGGCATCGACCCCGGCTGAGGCTCGCCCAAAGACCGCGAGCACCCGAGGTTCGATCGAGTCGAATGTCCCACTTAAGCCGTAGCTGTCCTTGGCCGTGAAGGCAATCACACCGGATTCGGCGGGCTGGGCATCAGCCGAGTCGGCATGGACACGACAAATGGCCCAATAGCTCTCGTCAGCGGAAGTGAGGACAGCACCCAAACGACCGTTGCCCGTAGCTTGGGTCACCACGCGGGGTGGGCCGCTAACCCACAACCGGTCCGGGTCGACTGTCCGCGCGGCCTGGCCTGCCGTAGTCCACCAGCCTTGAGACACCGCGCCATCGCTACGCGGCGGCAGCGCTGCCGCCGCGCATCGCTCTACGATTTCGGCATCGCTTTGCGGCAGGCCGGCGACCGACTGCCGGTCCGCCACCGAGGTCGGCGGCCGGTCTGCCCGCATCGCCGGAACACCAACCCCGCCGATCATCAGGGCCGCAAGGGCACCTACCGCCACCTGGGTTCCACGCCGGCGGCGAAGGGCCCTCCGGCCGGTGGTCAGTTGCCGATCGGCGTTCAGCGTCGGCGGGCCATCGCCGAGGATTTCGGCCAACCGCCGTTCTATGTGGTCCGTACCCATATCCGTATCCGTATCCGTTCTGGGCCCTAGATGGCGGTGCCAGCCGTGAGAAGCCCCTGCAACCGAGACAACCCACGCGATGTGTGACTCTTGACGGTGCCTTCGGAGATGCCGAGTTCGTGCGCGGTCTCTTCGACCGACATCCCCAACCAGTGTCGAAGCACCACAGCTTTGCGCTGCATGACGGGGAGCCGCTGAAGGTTATCGATCAGGGCACTTCGATCCTCGACCGACATCCCGACCGGGGCCGGTTCATCCTTCTCCGGGAGGCCGATGACTTCGTGACGACGCCACCAACGACGGTGTTCGTCGATGTTGCTGGTCACGATGACCCGGCGGACGTAGGCCTCTTCGCTACCTTCCCGGCGAATGCGCGGCCAGGCTAGATAGAGCTTGGTCAACGCTACTTGCACCATGTCATCGGCCCGATGCCAGTCACCGCACAGCGCGTAGGCGACGCGTCGGAAGTGCAGTTGTCGCGCCGCGACGAACTCGACGTACGCCGCGTCCTGCTCAGCTGATCTCACCGGTACTCCTCACCATGGCTCCCGCGCAACCGTCGAACACGACCGGGCGAGTAGCCCGGTCAGCAGAGGAAACGATTCCCCGCACCCTTCGGTTGTCACTGGTCATCGAGATTTTCCTCGGCCCGTCGCACGCCTGTGTCCCTCGTCGCTAGTCTCCCACCTGACCGTCGATCGATTCTCGAATCAGATCAGCATGACCCGCGTGGCGGGCGTATTCCTCAATGAGGTGCACCAGGATCCATCGCAGCGAGAATGGAACGTGCTGCCGTTTGCTGGTGATCGCGGAGGGCGAGTCGAGCGAGCCGGTCACCACGGCTTCGTCGACAATGCGATTCGACTCGGCAACCGACCGGTCAAAGAGCGCGAGCAACTCCGCTGGGCTGTCGTGTTGCGCGGTGTGCCACTCCCAGTCCTCGTCGGCCTCCCAATCGGCTGACGCGAACGGTTCGGGGGTGCCTGCTCCCGCGAAGATCTCGACGAACCAGTAGGACTCCACAAACGCGCAATGCTTGAGCAGGCCACCAAGGGTCATCGACGACGGCGCCAAGGTGTGCGCCAGTTGGCTCCGATCCAGGCCGGCAACCTTGAGTCGAATCGTGTCTCGGTAGTAGTCCAGGAAGCTACGCAACGTGGTGACCTCGTCGGCGGCCAGTGGCGGCTCCGTGCGATTGATCGTCATGATCGTTCGGCGAACATCGTGGTTGACTCCTTGTCGTGTGCGTGCTCCGCGGCAGCCAGCCGACCTCGGGCCGGGTCGCGGTCGGTGATGCAGTAAGCCATGCCGTTCGGGTCGTGCATCACCGACCAAAACCGTTCGGACACCTGATGGGTGGCACCCAACTCCCGGTGCCTGTCTACTTCGGCCGCGCGGTCCCCGGTGCTGAGGTCCAAGTGTGCCCGGACCGCCCGGTCGGGCGCGTCGAGTCGTTGCACGAGAACGTCCAGCGCGAGCTGTCGCTCACCTCGTAGCCAAGCGAATTCTGGCCGCGCCTGGAGCACGACAAGCTGGGCACGCAGAGTGCGGGCCCAGAACGTCGCCTCGCTGTCGTAGCTCGAGGCGGGCACGTCGATGCAGATCTGATAGACACCCGAGCTGTGGCCAGGCGGCCAGGACGCCGGCAACGGGCGCCGCGCGCCGCCATGATTGACCAAACGAAACACCAAACCACCAGGTGAACGCAACGACACACACCCCGGAGCGTCGGCGATCAGCACCGCACCCTCGCGGACCGCCGCGTCCGCGGTTCGGCGTGGATGATCGACCGTGAGATCGAGATGTACGCGAGCCGGACCGGAGTCGACGCGTTGGGCCCGGAGGTAGTCATCGCCGGTCGCCGGCAGCAACGAGACGAACTCGTCTCGCTCGCCGCGTGGCGTGGATATCTCGAACCCGGTCACCGCGGCCCAGAACTGCACGCCGACGGCGAACTGGTCGGCGGGCAGGTCCAGGAAAGCGGTCAGCCACGCCGGACTCCGCGGCTTGGCTCGGCGGGTCGGGGTCGTCAACTGCGCGCCAGGTGGGCCAGTAGGTCTTGTCGGGTCACCACGCCGATCGGCTTGCCGTCCTCGTGCACCAACACCGCGTCGGCACGCTCGAGCAACGACACCGCCGCCTGGGCCGACTCACTTGCGCCGATAGTGGGCAGCGGCGGCGACAGGTGGTTCTCGACCGGGTCGGACAGCCGAGCCTCGCCGGCGAACAGGGCATCGAGCAGGGTGCGTTCGGACACCGACCCGGCGACCTCTGCCGCCACCACCGGGGGTTCGGCGCGCACCACCGGCATCTGGGAGACGCCGTACTCCTGCAGGATCTGGACCGCCTCGGCGATGGTTTCGTTCGGATGGGTGTGCACCAGGTCTGGCAGTCGTCCCGACTTTCCGCGAAGCACCTCCCCCACGCTTTGGCTTGACCGCGGGTCACCCGGGGTGGTGAAACCGTATTGCGCCAACCACTCGTCGTTGAACACCTTGGTGAGATAGCCACGGCCGGAGTCGGGGAGGAGCACCACAATCACCGCCGCCTCGGCCTCGGGGGTGTTGTCGAGCTCGCCGGCAAGTTGGCCGGCGGCCACCACCGCCATCCCCGACGAGCCACCCACCAGCATGGCCTCTTCCTGGGCCAGCCGCCGGGTCATCGCGAACGAGTCCGCGTCGGAGACCTCGATGATCCGATCCGCGATGTCCTTGTCATAGGTCGTCGGCCAGAAGTCCTCGCCCACCCCTTCGACCAGATATGGTCGGCCACTGCCACCGGAGTAGACCGAACCGACGGGATCGGCACCGATCACCTGGACCTTCGGGTTCTGTTCCTTGAGGTAGCGGCCGATGCCCGAAATCGTGCCGCCGGTGCCGACACCCGAGACGAAGTGCGTGATCCGGCCGTCGGTTTGTCGCCAGATCTCGGGGCCGGTGGTTTCGTAGTGCGAGCGTGGGTTGTGCGGGTTGGCGTATTGGTCCGGCTTCCAGGCGCCAGGCTGGGCGGCAAGCCGGTCGGACACGTTGTAATAGGAGTCAGGGTGTTCCGGCGCCACCGCGGTCGGACACACCACCACTTCGGCACCATAGGCTTTCAGCACGTTGCGTTTGTCTTCGCTGACTTTGTCCGGGCACACGAACACGCACCGGTAGCCCTTGGCCTGGGCGACCATGGCCAGGCCCACACCGGTGTTGCCCGAGGTGGGTTCGACGATGGTGCCGCCGGGCCCGAGTTCGCCGGATGCCTCGGCCGCTTCGATCATCCGGCTGGCAATGCGGTCTTTCACCGAACCGCCCGGATTGAGGTATTCGACTTTGGCCAGCACGAGTGGCCCAGTTCCGGGCCCAGTGAGCGGCCGATTCAACACCCGGCTTAGTTGGACCAGCGGAGTATTGCCGATCAGGTCAAGCAGCGAGGTGACGTAGTCCATTCGACCAATCTAGCCCGACGGCCCGCCCACTGGTCACGATTGGCCCCATCCCGACCGACCCTGACCGCGACTGACCCTCACCGGGACTGACCCTCGCCGCGAGGTGGCCCAGCGGGCCGAAATCAGCGCTGGCCCCGGGTCGCCCAGGGCCAGCGCTGTGTCAAGCGAGAGTCAGTCGTTGCTGAAGAACGCCAGGATGCGCAACAAGTTGGTGTAGATCCACACCAAGCTGATCGTCATCGCGAACGCGGCACGCCACGATTCCCGCTCATCCAGTCCGTTGGCAACGCCGTACTCGACGAACTCGAAGTCCATGATCAACATGAACACACCGAGGATGACACCCAGGAAGGCGGTGACCATGCCCAGGCCGGACACCGCGAACAGGCCGAGCGCGTTGCCGAACATGCCCAGGACCAACTCGAGCAGCGAGAGGGCCACCATCCCGAGCACGGCGCCGACAATGATCTTGCGCGCCTTGGCGCCGAGTGAGATGTTGAAGTACTTGTAGGCCGCCAGGGTGCCAGCGAAGGCTGCGAAGGTGCCCAGCACCGCACCCATCACGATGTTGTCCTGCCCGCCATACCGGGCGTCGAAGAACTTGCTCAACGCACCGAGCGCGACACCCTCGGCAGCACAAAACGCCAGCACCAGAGGCGGGCTGACCACGCGCTTGAACGAGTTGACCATTGACAGCACGAATGCGGCCAACGAGCCGATCATCAGGGCCGACATCAGCCGCCCTGCGCTGGCGGAGTCACCGACGATATCTCCGGTCCACACCCAGGTAGCGAGCGCGGTCGCGATCACCACGCCCAGCGAGATCGCGGTCTTCTGCACGACCGAGTCGATGGTCATGCGCTGACTGACCGAAGGCTGGCCGGGCGTGCCCGTCCCCCAGGTGGACGGATCACCAGTCGGCTGACCGTAGGGCGAGCCGACGGGGCCGGCTCCCGGGTAGGACGGCGCCTTGGCTCGCGGACTGAACTGCTCGGACCGATTGAAGATCGGGTTGTTGCTCTGCATCGTGGACTCTCCTCGGAGACCTAGATCCTGATTCTGGCGGTCACCGTCTTCGGTGACTGGCGTAATGGCACCGACTCTACCGCCATCACACATCGTTCAACGGATGACACCGCCCCAGCGTTCCCTGATCTCGTCCCAACAGCGGTGTCGACACTGATAAAGTCAGTCGCCCGTACACTGAACCGATTGCCCGGCCAAGGCGTCACCTCGAACATGGAGCTACTCTCTAGTCCGCGCGCGGCGGCCAGTCCGAGCTACGAAGAATTCGTGGCCGCTCGGTCGGGAGTTCTCTATCGCTCGGCATACCTGATGACCGGCAAGCAGGCCGATGCCGAGGATCTGCTGCAGACGACCTTGGTCAAGCTCTATCTGGGCTGGAAGAAGGCCTCGTCCGCCGATTCGGTCGAGGCATATGCGCGACGCATCATGATCAACACGCTGATCAGCGGACGCCGCCCCCGGCGGTGGCACCGTGAACGGCTCGTGTGTGAGCTGCCCGACAGTCCGTCGGTTGATCGTTCGCCTGACGATCACCTCGAACTATGGCCACTGGTGCGGCGATTGCCGCCTCGCCAACGCGCCGTCGTTGTACTGCGCTACTACGAGGGTCTCTCCGAACGCGAGATTGCCGACCTGCTCAACATTGCCCCCGGCACCGTCAAGTCGAGCTGCTCGGCCGCTCTTCGCTCACTACGCGGTCATCTCGAGCACATACCAACCGTGGATGCCCGGATCCGGAGAGGAGACAACTGATGAACATCGACGAGATCCTGAGCCGTGAGCTCTCCGGCACCGCACGCGGTCGGCTGGCCGAGGTGGACACTGAATCGCTCAAGCGGGTAGCCCGCCGCGAACAACGCCTGCGTCGCCGGATCGCCGCAGCGGGAGCCGTCCTGGTGGCCGCGTCAGTCGTGACCTGCGTGGCGTTACTCGAGGTGCCGGATCGCGGGGTCGCCGAGCCGCCCGTCGTCAAGCCACCCACCGTCACACCCGCTCCACCGCCCAAGATCAGCCAGAACGTCGAGGACATGCCGCAGGGTCGAGGATCCATGGTGCCGTGGGCCGCCGACGGCGTGCTCCATGTTGGTTCTCGCGAGATCACAACAACCGTCAGCGGTCTGAAGTCTGGTGGCGAGACCGTGCTCGTCAACACCGGGGAAACGAGTTGGTCTTACCTTCGTGGTGACCAGCTCACCCCGCTGCTGCGGCTCGACGGCCTGGTGGGTCTGGCTCTGTCGGCTGGGGGCGACAAGATCGCGGTGATGAACTCCCTCAACAACCGCCAGGTTCGCGTTGAAGTGCGCGACGCCGCTACCGATGCGGCAGTCGGAACCACGTTGGTCAATCACCAGTCGATAGCCGACTTTCAGGACGGTCGCGGCCCCAGGCCGATCATTGTCGGTGTCCTCGACGACGGACGGGTGTTCTGGTCCGATGCCACCAACCAGGGGTGGCTGTGGCGGCCCGGTCGGCCGCCGGTCCGGATCGAGGGGCTCCAAGGCGGGCGGCTTTCGGACTTCGATGACGCCGCTTGGCCGGGCCGCGGACTCTTCGTGCCCGCCTACGGCCGCGGCAACACGCGCGGCGACTACGGCCCGGTCACCGACGACGGCACCTTCATCCCGCAGGGGACGGTGCAGACCAATCTGGGTTCATGGAGCCCGGACGGACAATTCTTCGTCTACGACGGCGACCAGGATGCGGTCCCCCAGCTAGGCCCCGGGTCCCGCCGCATCCTCTGGGTGACCGAGCCCGCCAACAGCAATCGGGGTGCACGCCTCGCGCTTCCGGAGTTGACCGACCCGGGACATTGGGGGGTGTTCGGCTGGGAGGACCCGGCGCACGTCATTCTGCGTAGCCAAGGCGACCGGCTCGGCGCGAACACCGCTGTCGTGCTGGCACGCTGCAATGTCGATTCACGCGCCTGCGAGTTGACCGGCGACGCACTGCCCGACCAAGCGATCCACCCTGACTAGGTAGCCGGGCGGGCGACCTCGTGGCCTTGGCGGCGCGGAAGTCGAGCCAGTGGCCAGATCAGCCGGTGCTCTCTGGTGCCCCCGGTGGGACTCGAACCCACACTGAATCGATTTTAAGTCGACTTCCTCTGCCATTGGGATACGGGGGCTGACCACTCAGTGGCGCTCGGTTGACTATCTTGCCAGTCCTCGCCGGCCAGGCCGATGACGGCTGCCCGCCCGAGCACGTCGTCGAGCATCTCCTCTGTCAGGCGGCCGGTGAAGGTGTTCTGCTGGCTCGGGTGGTAGCTGGCAAGGATTGCTACGCCGGCTGGTGACTCCGCCGCCGCCGGCGATGCCGGCGCGGTGGCCATCAGGGTCACCGCGGCGCCGTGACCGAAGCGCGGTCGGGGTTGGGGCAACGAGTAGCCCAGAGCCGCCATCGCCCGAAGCGTGGCATCCCACCCGAAAGAGCCCAGTGCTACCACTACTCGGACTGTGGCCAGCACAGCACCCAGTTCGGACGCCAGCCATGGGGCGCAGGTATCGCGTTCGGTGGTGGTGGGCTTGTTCGCCGGCGGCGCGCAGCGAACCGCGGCAATCATCCGGGTTGCCGGCAGATACTGCCCGTCCCCGGCATGCGTACTTGTCGGCTTACCGGCCAGGTTGACTCGATACAAGCTGCCATACAACCAGTCCCCCGACCGATCGCCGGTGAAGTTGCGCCCGGTCCGATTCGCGCCATGGGCTCCGGGGGCCAGCCCCACGATGACAACCCGCGGCCTCGGCGATCCCCACCCATGGATCGGGCGACCCCAATATGGCTCGTGCGCATAGGCAGCTCGCTTGGTGTGCGCCACCTCCTCGCGCCAAGCCACCAGCCGTGAGCAAGCGCGGCACACGCTCACCCGTGCCGCCAATTCGGGCAGGTCAGCGGAGGCAGCCAGTCGGTGCACCTCCGCCGCGGTGGTGGCCACTGGGGTGTCGTCGGCTGCCGGATCATCCGGCCAGCCCGAGCCGGGTGGCACCGGCGAGGAGAACCTCACCCCAGTGATGGGATGGGGAAGTATCGACTGGGACATCGACTGGGACATCGGTTCGGTCATGTGCTCGATTGGACCACGAAATGCGGCGCGGTCCGGCGATCGCGGAGCGCCGTGCGAGACTGACCCCTCGAATGTCAGGGAGACGAGCCAACAGCAATAGTGCGGCGGAGGTTCTGCGAGTGTCACCACGGACCAGGCTGGTGCTGGCTAGCTTCTTGATGTTGTTCCTCGAACTCGCGTTGATCCGATGGGCCGGATCACAAGTGATCCACCTCAGCTACTTCAGCAACTTCGTCCTGCTCGGTTCGTTCCTCGGCATCGGGCTGGGCTTTCTGCGGGCCAGAAAACCGAACCGAGGCCTACCGCTGTATTCACCAGTCGCCCTCCTGGCGCTGATCGGCTTCGTGTCCGCCTACCCGGTCACGGTCGACCGCAAGGACACCTCGATCATCTTCTTCACCAGTCTGAGCACGTCGGGTCCACCGATATGGATAACGCTGCCGGTCATCTTTGCCGCGGTGGCCGCGATCTTGGCCGGCCCCGGCGAACTCGTCGCGGATTGCTTCCACCAACTGGAGCGCCTGGACGCCTACCGCTTCGACTTGATCGGGTCATTGCTCGGGATCATCGTGTTCACCGGTTGCTCCTTTCTGGGCGCGCCCCCGTTGCTGTGGTTCGGCCTGGTCGGGGCGCTCTTCGTCCTCTTACTGGGCAAGCCAGCGCGCTCGGTGTCGGTCACCTTGGTGATCGCGTTGCTTGCGATGTTCGCGTACCCGTTGTTCACCGAGGACGGCAAGTTCTGGTCGCCGTACTACGAGGTGACCACCTTCGCCGAGCCCGACGGCGAGGGCGGTCAGCAGTTTCAGATCTACGTCAACGGCATCCCGCACCAGCGACTGACTACAGCAGACACTCGGCTCGCACAGGAGGGTTTCTATGCCGAGCCGTACGCCCGGGCCACCAACCCACCTCGGGACGTGTTGATCGTCGGCGCCGGCACTGGCACCGACGTGTCGATCGCACTGTCGAAGGATGTCGAACATGTCGACGCCGTCGAGATCGATCCGCGCCTGCTCCGATTCGGCCGCGAGAACAACCCTGACCGGGCCTACCAAGATCCGCGCGTGACCACCCATGTCAACGATGGCCGGGCTTTTCTGGAACGCACCGACAAGAAGTACGACCTGATCCTGTTCGCCCTGCCCGACTCATTGACCTTGGTTTCCGGGGCGAGCGCGCTTCGGCTGGAGAGTTATCTGTTCACCAAGCAGGCGATGGAGTCGGCGAAAGCGCACCTCGCGCCCGGCGGCGCGTTCGCGATGTACAACTTCTATCGCGAACCGTGGCTGGTCGACCGCCTGGCGAACACCCTCGACCAAGCGTTCGGTCATTCGCCGTGTCTGCTGTCCTACCCACAGGCGATTTCGCTGGCCGTGCTGGTGGTGGGACGAACGCCAGCGGATCAGACGTGTGAGAAGACCTGGGCGAAGACCGCGAGCGCCCCGGCGCCGTCGACCGACGATCACCCATTTCTCTATGTCCGCGACGACGCCGGCCTGTTCGGCATCCCGATGACCTATGTCATCGCCGTCGGGTTGATTCTGCTGGTGAGTAGCGCCGCGATCGCCGCGGTGGGCGGTGCCGCCGTGCGCCGAATGGGGGCATATCGCGACCTGTTCTTGTTGGGGGTGGCGTTCTTGTTGCTGGAAACCAAGAACGTCACGGGCTTCGCTTTGTACTTCGGCACCACCTGGCTGGTCAACGCACTGGTCTTCGGCGGAGTGCTGGTCGCGGTGCTGGTGGCTGTCGAGGTAACCAGGCGATGGCGCACACCGCCGTTGCGCACGATGTACGCCGTGTTGTTCGGCGGCTTGGCCGTAGCCTGGGCGGTGCCCACTTCCTGGGTGTTGGGCTTGCCGCTCGCGCTGCGGCTCGTTGTTGCCGTGCTCCTGGCCTTTATGCCGATCATGGCGGCCAACGTGATCTTCGCCAAGCGGTTCGCCAGTGTCGCCGAGCCCACCATCGCATTTGGCGCCAACCTGCTCGGCGCCATGGTCGGTGGTTGCCTGGAGTACCTGGCGCTGGCGACCGGCTACCGATCGCTACTGGTCGGCTGCGCCTTGCTCTACCTCGCGGCGTACGCCGTGTCTCCCCGCGACCGGGCACCTACCGCGGCACCAGCGCCGGCCCGATAGTCAGCGGTCAGAGAGCCGCGACGATGCCGTCGAGAATGTCGGCTTGCGAGACGGTCACGGTCGGCAACTGAGCCCGACGAAGGATCCGGGATAACACTAGAGCTCCCGCGCCGATCACGTCCGCCCGGCCGGAGCTCACGAAACCGAGGGCGCGGCGTTCGGCCACCGAGGTGGCGAGCAGCAGGTTGGTCATCGTGTGAATCGCGGAGGTGTCGACCACGGCTTGGTCCACGGCTCCCGGGTCATCTGTGGCGAGTCCCAAGATTCCGGCCGCCATGGTCAGGAAGGTGCCGGCCACCCCGACCACCGAGCCGGCGGCGCCCGGGTTGACGGGCGAACGATCCAGCACCGTGTCAATGTCGGCCACACATGCCACGATCTCCGCCTGGGTCGGCGGGTCAGCGGCCAAATGCCGTTCGTGCATCCGGACCGAGCCCATATTCAGGGAAACCGCCCGCTCGATGACCGGCGTCCCCGACGGCGAGGTCCGACCCAGAATCAGCTCGGTGGAGCCGCCGCCGACGTCGATCACCAAGACCGGCGGTGAGTGGGGCCGGTGCAGATTGCCCACCGCACCGCCGAATGCCAACGTTGCCTCCTCCTCGCCCGACAGCACATCGGGATGGACGCCGATTCGAGACCGGACGCCAGCGGCGAAGATCTCCGCATTGGTGGCATCTCGGATGGCTGAGGTGGCGCAACACCGGATGCGCTGGACCGGGTAACGAGCCAGCAACGTAGCGTATTCATCCAGGCACCTGAATGCCCGCGTCACCGCTTCCTCGGCCAATTGTCCGGTGGCATCGACGCCCTGGCCGAGGCGAACGATCCGGCTCTCGCGCACCAATGCTCGCCTCGACGCGACGGAGTCCACTTCGCTGATCAGTAACCGGATCGTATTGGTGCCGCAGTCGAGAGCCGCGACTACCTCGCCCGGCGCTTGCCCGGCCGCCCCGGTAGTCATTCCCACTGTCGGCTCAGTTGTGCGGGCCCAGTTGCGGGCCCCGTTCCGGGTCCAATCATCGGCCCAATCATCGGCCCAATCATCGGCAGGGCCCCGCGGTCCACCAGTCGCCCAATAGCTGGAGCACTTCATCGCCCAGCGGATTGACGCCAGGCCCTTGAGCCAGGGCCTGCGCGGCCAGTACATGCAAGCACTTGACTCGGTCCGGCATCCCGCCCGCAGAGATGCCGTCGATCTCGGCCACCGCGCCAAGCTCCGCACGTGCGGCCAGATAGCGGTCGTGTGCTACTCGGTAGCGGGCAGCCAGCTCCGGATCCGCGGCCAGCCGATTCTCCATCTCGCGCATCAGCCCAGAGCCCTCCAGGGTCCCCACCAATGAACCCGCCCGGGGGCAGGTGAGATAGAACGTGGTCGGAAACGGCGTTCCGTCGGGCAATCGTGGTGCGGTGGTGACGACATCGGGACGACCACACGGGCACCGGTGACCCACCGCGTGGATCCCTCTCGGCGATCTGCCGAGCTGTGCCTCGATCGCCGCCTTGTCAGCGGGATCGATCACGGGTCACTCGGCCGGCCGACTGGCGCGCCGTTAGCTCGATCGCGGCGCAACGGAGCGGTGATCCCGTCGGCCGGCTGGTCGGTTGCCGGCGGCGGGTTCCCGGCGATCTCGACCGACCGCCACGCGGTTTCCCACCAGGCCACCGGTGTCGGCTGGGCCACCTCGGCCGGGTCCGGCAATCTCCCGGCACCAAGCGGATTGCCGTCCAGGTCGATGACTTGCACACCGGTCTCGCCCGGCATCACATAGCCGAACCGTTTGCGTGCCTGGGTCCGCACGTAGGTCGGGTCATCCCATCGCCGCTTCTCACGCTCCAGTGCTCGCACGCCCGCATCCCGAGCGACAATCTGTTCCTTGAGGCCGGCAATATGGGCGCGTTGCTGAAGGTAGGCCCGGGCCGAGGATGCGTAGGAGATTGCCAAGACGGTCAGCACAAGCACCAAGATTGCGGCACGCCCGGTGATCCGCGTTGGCCGTGGCGCCGGACCGTCGGCGCCGCGTTGGCTAGGCGACACGCTCACCCGCGGCCGGTGGTCCGCGCGTGCGGAATTGCTCGCCGGGCGGCGCACTCCTCGGGGACGACTTCCCGGAGTCTTCGGCTGTCGTGCGTTGGTGGGAACCACGAAAGCCAGTCTGCCTGTTCTAGCCGCCGTATCGTGGGAACGCGCCGCGTCCGGCGTAGCGCGCCGCGTCACCGAGCTCTTCTTCGATCCGCAACAACTGGTTGTATTTGGCCACCCGTTCCGACCGAGCCGGCGCGCCGGTCTTGATCTGACCACAGTTCGTCGCGACCGCCAGATCGGCGATCGTGGTGTCCTCGGTCTCGCCCGATCGATGGCTCATCATGCAGCGGTATCCATGGCGATGCGCTAGGTCCACCGAATCGAGTGTCTCGGTCAGCGAGCCGATCTGGTTGACCTTCACCAGCAACGCGTTGGCCTGGCCACCGCTGATGCCGCGCTGTAGCCGCTCGACGTTGGTGACGAACAGGTCATCGCCAACCAGCTGCACGGTAGCGCCGAGTTCGGTAGTCATGGCACGCCACCCGTCCCAGTCATCCTCGTTGAGCGGGTCCTCGATCGACACGATGGGGTAGGCCGCGCACAGTTCAGCGTAGTAAGCGATCAGCTCACCAGCGCTCATCCGCCGACCTTCGAAGGTGTAGGCGCCATCGGCGTAGAACTCGCTCGCGGCGACGTCCATTGCCAAGGCGATGTCGGAGCCCAGGGTGAATCCGGCTGCGGTCACCGCCTCGGCGATCAAGTCGAGCGCAGCCCGGTTGCTGAGCAGATTGGGCGCGAAGCCACCCTCGTCACCAAGCCCGGTGGACAGGCCTCGCTTCTTCAGCACCGATTTCAGGGCGTGATAGACCTCGGCGCCGTGGCGAAGCGACTCCGCGAAGGTCGGCGCTCCGATCGGCGCGATCATGAACTCCTGAACGTCAACGTTGGAGTCCGCATGCGATCCCCCGTTGAGGATGTTCATCATCGGCACTGGCAACAGGTGGGCGTTCGGACCGCCGAGATAGCGATACAGAGGCAGTCCGGCTGACTCCGCCGCCGCTCGCGCCACCGCGAGCGAGACACCCAGGATCGCGTTTGCTCCCAGGTTGGCCTTGTTGGGTGTGCCGTCTAGGCCGAGCATGGTCTGGTCGATCAAGCGCTGATCGTCGGCGTCCATGCCCTCAATGGCGGCGGCAATCGGATCCAGCACACCCGCGACGGCCTTGGTGACACCTCTACCGAGGTAGCGCGCGCCGCCGTCGCGTAGCTCGACCGCCTCGAAGGCGCCGGTCGACGCACCGCTCGGCACTGCGGCTCGGGCGAAGGCACCGTCGTCGAGAAGCACCTCGACCTCGACGGTGGGGTTTCCTCGCGAGTCGAGAATCTCACGGGCACCAACGGCGGCAATCGAGGCCATCTAACAAGCTCCCCATCTAAGAAATTGTGAGTGTGAGTGGACCAAAGACCGGACCGCTCTCTATAGAGCGGAGCCAGCCTAGTCAGGCACCCGTCCGCTCGCACATTCGTCGCGTGTTGCCGGTCCTCTCTTGTCCGGTCCCCTTGTGCCCGGGCGCGGGTTTGTGTGGTTACGGTTTTGTTTGGTCACGCACGGTCGAGCCGGTCTGGTCGGGCGGCGGGGCCGCCTCATAACGACGGACCCGTTCCTTGACCACCTCCCGCAACGCCTGCTCGGGGTCCACTCCCGCACGGCGTGCCTCATCGACCACCCGAAGCAGGCGGTTACCGATGCCGGCCTGCTGCACATCCGAGGCCACAGAATCCACCTCGCTGGAGTCCAGTGCGCCTAGCTCAGCAGTGCCGGCAGCTCGCTCGAGGCGAGCCAACACCTTCTCGGCGTACAGCAGTGCCGGAAGGTCCCGGGGTATGCCGTCGAGCACCGTGGTCCGGGTCTTTTCGCTGGCTTTGATCCGTTCCCATGCCTCGTTGACCGCGCTTGCGTCCATCGGCTCATCTGCCTCCGCGCTACCGGCCGCTCCGGCACCGCGGTGTCCGAACACATGCGGATTCCGACGGATCAACTTGGCGGTGACGCCGGCGACGACGTCGTCGAGGGTGAAGTCTCCCCGTTCGGCGGCAATCACGGCATGGAAGTAGACCTGCAGCAACACGTCACCCAGTTCCTCACACAGATGCGCCGAGTCTCCCGAGTCGATCGCGTCGATCGTCTCGTAGGTCTCCTCAATGAGGAACCGAGACAGTGAGCGATGGGTTTGCGCGGCCTTCCACGCGCAGCCGGCCCGCAACCGGAGCATGACCTCGCCGAAGTCCGCCATCCGCTCGCCGGTTGAGGACATCAGGGATCTCTCCTCGCTCAGCAGTCAGTTACAGCGTTGAGGCTCGGGGAGAGCAGCAGCCACCGACTGATTCATCTGCTCGGCCGCACCGGCGAGCGCCGCCGGGCTGACCGGCACGGCGACCGAGGTATCCGCAGGGACCACCTCGCCGTCGGCGATCTCCAAACCGAACCGAGGGTCGATCGCTACGGCGTGCTCAGCCACCCATTTGGCGAACACTTCTCCCCCTTTGGCTTTCTCCTCGTCCGGGCTGGCCGGCGCCGCACCTTCGGCGAGCAGCGCTTGACGACCGGCGGCCTGCTGGATCGCCACGGCATACGGGCCGGCCTTGGACAGTTCGAGGTAGCTGTCGCGGACCTCGGCGGGCACTTCCTCTGCCGCGGCCTCCGCGCTGGCCACCTGTTCCTCGAAGTCCGCGGGCAACGTCAAGTCGTACTCGTCGGCGACCTGACGGGCGATGGCTTGCTGAGTCAGCGAACCCACTACGAACGTGCTCAGCACCTTCAGCGGGTAGGTCGCGTTCTGGTCCTTGATCTGGGGCAAGAACGCAGTGCAGATGTTTGCGGTCGCTTCGTCAACGTCGGCCAGCGTCACCCGCACCGAGCCGATCTGAGCTGCCACGCCAGGCCGGGCAGAGGCGCAGCCAGCGGCCACGGTGGCAACGATCAGCACCGCGACGACGGCCGGCAATCGGCGCCTCCGTGCGCGCCGGAGCGCGCCTGGGCCTCGCTGGAGACAACGGAGTAACGGGCGGTGTCCTGCCACTGGTGGCGCTCCTTAGCGTGTTCGGCCTCTACGGTTCACGTCGTACAGTCTGACTGCTGACTCATCCTGCCGCGGGCGGGTCGATGACCGAGTCAATCACGGCGCGCGCCCATTCAAGCAGGACAACACCGGCAATCGGGCGGCCGCCTACCACCACCGAGCCATCAGCATCGTTCGGCCGCGGCACCAGAACACTGCGCACCGGCGTCTTTACGATGGCTCCGGGATAGAGCCGGCTGAGCCGGACCGTGCGAGATTCTGGCAACTCCACCGGCGCGAAACGGACGTACTTGCCGGCGATAGTCACCTCGCTGATACCCGCAATCCGCGCGCGGGCTCGGAACCGAGCGACCAGCAACAGGGATGCGACCGCGTCCGGCGGCTCGCCGTATCGGTCGAGGAGTTCCGCGCGGATCTGATCGACATCGACGTCGGCCCGCACCTCGGCTAGGCGCTTGTAGATCTCCAGGCGCAGCCGTTCCGATCCGATATAGCTGTGCGGCAGGTGCGCGTCAACCGGCAACTCGATGCGGACCTCGCGAAGTTCGTCGTCCGGCTCACCGCGGTACTCTTGCACCGCCTCTCCGACCAGCCGGACATAGAGGTCGAACCCGACGTCCGCGATGTGACCCGACTGCTCGCCTCCGAGCAGGTTGCCGGCACCGCGAATCTCGAGATCCTTCATGGCGATCGCCATGCCGCCACCAAGGTCCGAATGTTGTGCCAGCGTCGCTAGCCGTTCATGTGCGGTTTCGGTCAGCGGCTTCTCTGCCGGATAGAGGAAGTATGCATAGGCGCGCTCCCGACTCCGCCCCACCCGGCCACGAAGCTGATGCAACTGCGAAAGGCCCAGCGTGTCGGCACGCTCGATAATCATGGTGTTCGCGTTGGAGACGTCGAGGCCCGACTCAACGATGGTGGTACACACCAGCACGTCGCACCGCTTCTCCCAGAAGTCCAGCATTACCTGCTCCAGCTGGTGTTCGCCCATCTGACCGTGTGCGGTGGCGACCCTCGCTTCCGGGACCAGTTCGCGAATCCGCGCGGCCGCCTTCTCGATCGACGACACCCGATTGTGGATGTAAAAGACTTGGCCGTCGCGCAACAGCTCGCGACGAACGGCAGCCACCACGGTGCGATCCTCGTAGCCGCCGACATAGGTCAGCACCGGATGACGTTCCTCGGGTGGCGTGGTGATCGTCGACATTTCCCGGATTCCGGTGATCGCCATCTCCAGCGTGCGCGGAATAGGGGTCGCGCTCATCGCCAACACATCGACGCTGGTGCGCAACCGCTTCATCTGCTCCTTGTGCTCAACTCCGAATCGTTGCTCCTCGTCGATGACGATCAGGCCAAGATCCTTGAGCTTGATGTCCGGGTTGAGAAGTCGGTGAGTGCCGATCACTATGTCGACGGCACCGGATCCGAGTTCGTCGATGACCTGGGTGGCTTCGGTGTCGGTCTGGAAACGCGACAGCGCCTTGATCACCACCGGGAAACCGCTCATCCGCTCGGTGAACGTGGACAGGTGCTGGGTGACCAGCAAGGTAGTCGGCACCAGTACGGCGACCTGCTTGCCGTCCTGGACGGCCTTGAAGGCGGCCCGGACGGCAATCTCCGTTTTGCCGTATCCGACGTCGCCGCAGACCAGGCGATCCATCGGCACCGACTGCCGCATGTCCGCCTTGACCTCGTCCACGGTGCTCAGCTGGTCGGGCGTTTCGGTGAACGCGAAGGCGTCTTCCAACTCGCGCTGCCAGGGGGTATCCGGACCGAAAGCGTACCCCTGGGTGGCCTGGCGGGCGGCATACAACTTGATGAGCTCGGCCGCGATCTGACGCACCGCCTTGCGGGCGCGACCCTTGCGCTTGGCCCAGTCGGCGCCACCGAGGCGATCCAGACTGGGATGCTCACCGCCGACATAGCGGGTGACCTGGTCCAGCGCGTCGGCCGGCACGAACAGCCGATCAGGTGGGCCGCCGCGTTTGGCGGCGCCGTATTCGACCACCAGATACTCGCGGACGGCTCCGCCGACCTCGCGTTGCCGCATCTCGATGAACCGGCCGACGCCGTGCTGTTCATGAACGATGTAGTCGCCGGCGGCGAGCTCGAGTGGATCGATCTGCTTGCGGCGTCT
>JBOFLH010000104.1:0-4352 GCA_051657765.1 Nocardioides sp.
CTACAACAGATCTTTGGTCAGATGCAGGCGCTGATGCAGCCACACGACGGGCCGATCAACTGGCAGTACGTCGTGGACATCGCCCGCCAGGCCGCCGCGCAGCAGCCCGACCCCTCCCCCGACCACAGTCAACGGCAAGCCGTCGCCGACGCGATCCGGCTCGCCGACCACTGGCTGGACTCGACCACCGAGTTTGCCTCGGGCGTCACCTCGACCGCGGCCTGGAGCCGCGCGGAATGGATCGTGGGCACCACCGACGTCTGGAAGGTGCTGGTGGAGCCAGTCGCCGGGCAAGCACTCAACGCTCTGACCGGTGCGTTACCCGAGGAAGCCAAGCAGGCGATGGGGCCGCTCATCGGCATGCTCGGCAGGGCCGCCGGCGGGATGTTCGCCACCCAGGCCGGTGGCGCCCTCGGCGCGTTGGCAAGTGAGGTGCTGAGTGCGTCCGACATCGGCCTGCCGCTCGGCCCGGCCGGCAAGGCCGCGCTCGTGCCCGCCAACATCGCCACCTTCGCCGCCGGACTTGACCAGGTCACCGACGAGGATGTGCTGCTCTATCTCGCGCTTCGCGAAGCGGCTCACCACCGACTCTTCGCGAACGTGTCGTGGTTGCGCGAACATCTGATCGATGCGGTCACCGAGTTCGCCCGTGACATTCAGATCGACGTCGATGGCATCCAGGACCAGGTGCGCGGCCTCGGCGCGGGCATGACCTCGATCAACCCCGAGTCCATCCAAGAGGCGATGGCCACCGGCATGTTCGAGCCCAAGAAATCGCCCGCACAGGAGGCCGCGTTGCAGCGCCTCGAAGTCGCCTTGGCCTTGGTCGAGGGCTGGGTCGACGAGATCGTGGGCCAGGCCACCGCTGAACGCATGCCGGCGGCCAGCAAGCTTCAAGAAGCGGTACGGCGGCGCCGTGCGGCGGGCGGACCGGCCGAGCAAACCTTCGCGACACTGGTCGGGCTTGAGTTACGTCCACGCCGACTACGCGACGCCTCGGTCCTGTGGGGCTCGCTGCGGGCCCGCCAAGGTATCGAGGCCCGCGATGGCGTATGGATGCACCCCGGCCTGCTGCCGACCGCCGCGGATCTCGACGACCCGCTGGGTTTCCGGGAAGGGGCAACAGTGCCCAGTGAACTCAGCGAGGACGACTTCGAGGCCGGACTACGCGACTTGCTGATGCCCTCGGGGAACTCGGCGACCTCAGGGGCGCAGGCCGGCGGCCCTGCCGCCGAGGCGCCTTCCAGCTCCGATCCGGAGCCCGAAGCCCAGAGCAAACCGCAGCCCGAGTCCGATCCTGAGCGCAGCCCGGGATCCAGTCCTGACGAGTGAGCACCCCGGCCTCCTGGGGACCGGACTCGACGGTCCGGGGCCTGCACGACAATGCCTACGCCACGCTGCGCACCTGGCACGCTCCGAATGATCGACAACAGGCGCGCCAGGCTCGATATCTGGCGCACCTGGACCAACATCCCAACGGATTGTCACGCGACTGCTATCCCGATCACCTGACCGCCAGCTGCCTGGTCTTGTCGGCAGACCGATCGCACGCGTTGCTCACCCTGCACGCCAAGGCCCGACGGTGGTTCCAATTCGGGGGTCACTGCGAAGCCGCGGACCGAACCCTGGCGGGGGCCGCGTTGCGCGAGGCGACCGAGGAGTCCGGTATCGACGGCCTCCGCCTGGCGTCAACCCCGTTCCGGCTGGACGAACACCTGGTGCCGTTCTGCGGGGACCGCGGCGGTGTTCGTCACCTCGACGTGTGGTTCCTCGCGGTCGCACCGGTCGGGGCGCAGGCAGTGGTCAGTCCGGAGTCGCTCGACGTGCGCTGGTGGCCCCTGGCGGCGCTGCCCGGCGATGAGCGGGCATGGGCCGAGACGGTACAGCTGCTGGCTACCTAGTGCGGGCTGGATCTCCGACGGCGTGGGCCCAGCCACTCAAGAAGCCCTTGGCCCGTTCGGCCTGCGGATAGCGGTCCACCCACGCCCAGAACGCCGCGTCGTGACCGGAGACCAGCAGGTGTGCCAGTTCGTGCACTAGGACGTAGTCCTGGACCCAGGTCGGCATTCCCCGCAACCGGTCGGACAACCGAATCGAGCGGTCGCTGGGAGTGCACGACCCCCACCGAGAGTTCTGATTGGTTACCCATCGCACGGACTCGGGCACCGCCCGACCATCGAGAAACTCCGCGTTGAGCTCGGCGGCTCGTCGCACGAGGTCGGCGTCGGAGCGATTCCCGCGGCGAGCGTTACGCTGCGTGCGACGTTCCAGCCGCGCCAGCATCGCGACGACCCAGCGCTGTTCCTCGGCCTTGGTCAGCGACGCCGGCACGAGAACGATCACTCGGTCGCCGTCGCGGTATGCCGAGACCGTGCGCCGACGCCGGGCGGACCGGCGTATCTCAACGGTCGGACCACCGATCGGATCAATGACCGGACCAATGACCGGACTCGGCGGCCCGTCTCCTAGCCGATCAGGCCTGGCATGGTCGGGCCTGGCATGGTCGGGCCTGGCATGATCGGGCCTGGCATGGTCGGGCCTGGCATGGTCGGGCCTGGCATGATCGGGCCCGGCATGGTCCGGCCCACCGGGATCAGCGTCCGAGCGACCTGCGTGGCTCATGGCTTGTCAGTCCAGGCCATCAGCCGCGTCAGCGGCCACGTGTTGACGATTCGCTCGGGCTCGATGCCAGCGCGTTCGGCACGCTCGCATCCGTAGTCCACCATGTCGAGTTGACCGGGCGCGTGCGCGTCACTGTCGATAGCGAACAGGCAGCCCGCGTCGCGGGCCTGCTCCAACAACACGGTGGGCGGATCACGACGCTCGGGCCGGGAGTTGATCTCCACGGCGACGTTGTGCTCGGCACAGGCCGAGAAGACCGCCAGTGCGTCGAATCGGCTGCCCGGCCGGGTGCCGCGATTGCCAGTGACCAAGCGGCCCGTGCAATGTCCCAGCACGTTCACTCGCCGATTCCCGATGGCGGTCACCATCCGTCGCGTCATCGCGTCGGGTTCCATCGCCAGCTTGGAATGCACGCTAGCCACCCGAAGGTCGAGCCGATCCAACATCTCGTCGGTTTGGTCGAGGGCACCGTCGTCCAAGATGTCGACCTCAATTCCTTTGAGCAGGGTGAACCTCGCCCCGCTCAAGTGAGCGTTGACCGCGTCCACCACGTCAAGCTGACGGCTCAGCCGGTCGGCGCTCAGCCCTCGGGCAACTTTCAGGCGCGGCGAATGATCGGTGAGCACCAGATACTCGTGACCGAGCTCGATCGCGGTCATCGCCATCTCCTCGATCGGCGATCCGCCGTCAGACCAGTCCGAGTGCGAATGCAGGTCGCCGCGCAACAGCGCACGCAGTTCTCGTCCGCCGGCGGCCAGCGGGCCCGCGTGGCGCTGTTCGAGGTCCGCCAATCGCGCCGGCAACACGCCACGCACGGCGTCGGCGATCACCGCGGCCGAGCTCGCGCCGACGCCCGCCAGCGACGTCAGGGTGCCAGCCGTGACATGGTGCGCAATCTCGTCGGCGGGCATTGTCAATATCGTCGTCGCCGCGGCCCGGAAAGCCTTGATCTTGTAGGTGTCCTCCCGAGCGCGTTCCAATAGGAAGGCAATCCTTCGCAGCGCCGCGACCGGACCACCGCCGTACGCCGCGGGCGAGGACTGGCCAGCGGACGGCGAACCCGGATCGGACGGATCGGCAGTGGACGCCGCCGCGGAACCAGCCGGCCGATCATTCGGTGCGTCGCTAGCCAACCTCATGCCTTTCGATGGCCTTTCGCTGTGATCAGGTCTCGACCACCGACGTGTCTGCGGTGACTCGAGTTTGCCTGCGGGCGGCCGGTGACCAACTATTCTTGCCAACTATTCTTGCCAACTATTCTTGCTGGTCAACGAGCCGAATCTCGCCTGGCACGCCAATCTATCCAGAACCTCGACCAGCCAGCTATCCGCGTGTCCACCGAGATCACCGGGATCACCGGGATCACCGGGATCACCGGGATCACCGAGCAATCCACCGCATCATCCACTTACGCGGAGACCAGACGCGTCGACCGCGGGAGTCGGCGCTGCTACCGCCGGATCCCGAGTGGCCCCGAGTGGCCCCGAGTGGCCACCATAGGCCGAATAGGCCAACCGCGGGCAGGTGGGTGGGTTTCGATGGGGTGGGTTTCCGACCTCGGCGGCGGCGAAGCCGCAGTAGCTGGTCGGCGACGCGCCGGTGAGCGTGTCTGGGTGCTTGCGCACGCCACGCTCCAGCGTGACGTAAAGTCTGGTGCCGTGTGGTGACCAGATGGTTCACACTCCGACGGGCTTTCCCTGATCCACCCGTCGCGACGACCAAACACGAAG
>JBOFLH010000105.1:0-6353 GCA_051657765.1 Nocardioides sp.
AAGCTGCTGATCACCCCGATACACTCAGGACCCGTCGCGACCTCGTCTATTGGCGTGGTGATAGAAGTACCGCGGTGACCGTACTTGAGGAGCTCCTCGCCGACTATCTGCGGGTGCAAGCTGCTGATCACCCCGATACGCTCAGGACCCGTCGCGACCTTGGCTGGTGGCGTGGCGAGGCTGGTGATACCGCGGCCGCGGTGACTGCACTTGAGGAGCTCCTCGCCGACTATCTGCGGGTTCTGGGTGCTGATCACCCCGACACCTTCAACACCCGTTACCGCCTTGCCTGTTGGCGTGGCGAGGCTGGTGACGCCACGGCCGCGGTGACTGCACTTGAGGAGCTCCTCACCGACCATCTGCGGGTGCAAGGTGCTGATCACCCGGACACCCTCAACACCCGTCATAGCCTCGCGTTCTGGCGCGACAAGGCCCGATGACGCTGGCTGAAAATCGGAAGGTCGGCGGTTCGACCCCGCCCCTGACCACCGGGCAAACACGCCCGGACCCGCAGGCCTGAAGCGACCACTAGTGAACCGATGTCGGCTCATTGATTTAGATAGCGGTGGCGAATACACCGCCACAGTCGCCTGCCAAAGGGACTAGTCCTGACGCGGCCGGAGCCTCTACCGGCGAACCATCATCGGCAGTAGGACATTGGGTAGACCGATGCGTTGTGCCGCTGCGGCGATCGTCTCCCGCAGATAGGGGTGCGCAATCAAGGCCGCGCTGTTACTCCCGAATAGAGCGATCGTCTCGGACGAGGGAGGCTCGCCCGGGTACATAGTCGTCACCACAACTGCCGCTTCGACAGTTCCGAGTGTCGTGCCTGCACTGTCGACAATGTTCGCGGCGCAGTCGAACCGCCAATGCAGCGCACCGTCGCTGACGATGTACCCGACCCGAGTCTCGAAGTTTGCCTCTTGTGACTCACCAGGAGCGACACGCTCGGCATTGATACGAGTGACCTCTATCTGTGCAAGGTTTGCCCGCTCAACGAACGCGTTGTACTCAGCTGGGTCCGGGTCCGCCCATTCCGGGGCGCCGTCGGCATCCGCTAGCGGGATTTCAGCGTCTGCGAGTTCCGCGTCCAACTCGAGTTTGGTCACGCGACCATCGCTTTCGGGCGACCAACGCACTCCCCAGACCTAGCCCGGCTGCTCGACAGCAACGCATCAGACCGGAGCCCGTACTGGTTCGCAACTCGCTCAGTACGAACAGCAGCAGAGGTCACTCGCCGTATGACGACCTCTCCGGCAGCCGGCATCACTTGGGACACGCGAGCGTTCACTTCAGCGATCTGCCGATCCGACAGGAACCCCAGACCATCCTCTGGGTCCAGGCTGAGTACTTCGCGTACCCACGAGACAACTTCGCGCCAGGCGTATAGCTTGGTCGAGTTCCTGCCGCGCTGAACACCGACCACCTGTCGTGGGCGCGGGAACTGTCGACCGCTAGCCCGGCGCTTACCGGCCGCCCACAGGCGTACGGCCTCATGCGCAACATCAGTACGAACAGCAACATCGGTCAAGGCAACCAGCTCGTCGTGGACACCGACAACAGTGACGTTGGGCAGCGCAGACTCGACCCGCCGCGCGATCTGCGCAGCCAGGTGGGCAGCTTCTCGGCCCTCGCAGATCACCACCACGTAGGTCAGGTCCTCAACGGATTCGAAAGCAATGTCGCCGAGGCTCTCAGGGATGCGCGCTCGATGGTTCTCGTCGCGCATGTCTAGGCCGTGCAGAAGTAGGGAAAATTGGACAGGCATGAGTGGCTTCTCCTGGCAGTTTCATGTCGTCTGTATCACTCAGGCTACCGTGTCGTGTTGGAAACTTCCAACAAAATTAGTCATTCGGCACGAAGGACTTGAGTCGCGCCCGAAGCCTGTCGATCTCAGTGCGTGCTACGGCCATACGCTTGCTCAGGCCCCTCAGAGAGGCATGCTTCCTCACCTTTCCGAGCGTCCGCGATGCTGTCGCCACGTTATCGCTCGCCTCTGCCAGCAGACCTTCGACCGCGGCCGGGGTAGGCGCCTCCACTAGCGCTTCCTCCAACGCAGCTTCCTCCAGTGACTCCAACTCCGCCAACGTCAGATCAGCAGAGTCCAGACGCAACCGCAGATCATCGACCTCCTTGAGGCGCTCGTCTCCTGCGGCTCGGGCTTCGATCGAGTCGAGATCCGTGCGCGCGGCCGCGATCAAGCTCTCCGCCGAAGTCAGTAAACGGTCAGCATCTTCGATTCGACCCTTCACCTTTCCTGTCGACACGTCACCCGTGCCGTGCAGGCAGCGACTCGTGATAATTTTCGTTGCTCGCGCCGCGAAGCACTCCCCGCCACGAGCCGTCTTATCGACCGTAACTGTGTGCTCTCCAGCGGGGCATACCAGGACACCAGACTTGTGGGCGGCCCCAAGGTACTCGTAGGTCCATCCGCGCGCGCGTGCTGCGTCCAACGCCGTGTTCCAGTACGCCTTCTGGTGCCGAGGCCACGACGCATCGGGTCCATAGATGACCAAGCTCATCGGCGTACCCCCGACCCACCCAGGGCATACGGACAACACTGAGCGCCGTCAGTGCTCACATTCGATGACTTCATACTCCGGCCTTCGGCCTCTGCAAGGGTGCTTCTCGGGCCGACTAACAGCGGCGATAGATTCGCCAGAACGCGTATGTCGTCCGAAACTACAACGTTGGGATTCAATGATAAGCGACGCACTGGACGATGGCCTAGCGAAGTCGATGCCGGACCGCAGGGCCCGCGGGGCCCGGTGATAGCGATGGAGCCGGGTGAGGTGTGGGGGTATCGGGCCCGACGTGCCGACGAGTTGACGCCAGTGCGGGTGGTCCGCCACGGGACGAATCGGCCGGCGCGGGTGCTGGTGAGGTTTGAGGATTCGAAGATGGAGGGACCGGAGGAGTGGGTTCCACCTGCCCGGTTGAAAGTGTTGTGGGATCAGCTGGATGCATTCGTGGCTGAGGAAGCGAGGTGGGGTGCCGTCTACGCCCTTTCGCCGTCAAGGCGCGACACAACAGAGACCGACGCGGCGCATGAGGTTTTCGATCTGCTGGTCGAGGAGGAAGTGGCGGTGTTGGATTGGCCGGCGCCCCGAAGCCCTCGCCGCGAGCGAAGAAGCCGTCGCGGCTTACCAGGTGCTGGCCGACCCCGAAACCGGCAACCCCGCCACTTACCTCCCCGACCTCGCGATGGCGCTCAGCAACCACTCCCTCCGCCTCGGCGATGTCGGTCGACGCCCTGATTCGCTGACGGCGATCGAAGAGGCCGTCGCCATCCGACGGGTGCTGGCCGACCCCGAGACCGGCAACCCCGCCGCCTACCTCCCCGACCTCGCCGGGACGCTCACCAACCACTCCATCCATCTCGCCGAGTCAGGCCGACCGACCGAAGCACTGACCGCAAGCGAGGAAGCCCCTCGAGGCCGCGCTTCGCAATCGGGCCTACATTGAGCAGCAGGCCGCTACCCCTAGTCCTCGTCCCTTCAAGGCGGTCGATGCAATAAGAGATCCCTAGCGAACTAAAGACGGTAGTTTGATTCATATAGCAGTTGCTCGAGTGTTGGCGTGCGGTGCCCTGTTGACGCTGCGTGGGCCGGCGCGTGGGGGGAGTTGGTCGGGCGTATGCTACCGGCACTACTGAGTGGGTTCGATCGAGTGTGTGGACGGGTGTGGTCTCGTGGATCCGGTGTCGTTGACGTTGGGCGCTATCGCGGCTGGTGTGGTGGCGAAGCTTTCGGAGAAGGCCGCAGACCGGGCCGCCGATGGGGTGGTCGACGCAGGCGCCACGGCGGGCGGGAAGCTCATTGCCTGGTTGCGGTCGCGGTTATCGATCACAAAGGCTCTTGACCTGGCCGAGGCCGCGCCGGATAGCGCGTCGGCGGTTGCTCGGTTGGGCGAGGTAATCGACGCGGAGATCGTCGACGACGCCGCCCGCGCTGAACTCACGGAGTTGGTCGATGGGGTCCGGGTCGAGGTGCCGAGCGTCTACCAGAACGCGATCGGACACCACATCGTGCAGGCGTCGAACTCCACAGTGCAGGTGAACTGGCCCGACAACCAAGCCCCGCAGTAGTTGTGGCCTAGCGAATCCTTTATGCCCAATCACCCCGAGGAATCCACCTTGCAACACGCTGAGGGCGACCACATCGTCCAGGCGGTCAACTCCACGGTAGCCATCGTTACCGGCAGCAAGATCGAAGAAGACGGCGATACTGCAATCTGGATTGGTCAGCTCCTCAGCGGTGGAAGGGACTACTCGATCCGAGCCCTCAATGACCCGATTCCGGTGCCAACCGATGCAGGTCCGAGCGCGCTATTGGCCGCTCACCACGAGCTCGTGGAGTTTGTAGGCCGTACGAATGAGCGGGCCGAACTCGCATCGTGGTTGGCAGCCGAGGACAACTATGCAATTCATCTGGTGACGGGACCCAGTGGGCAAGGAAAGTCACGCCTGGCTTTGCAAACGGCACGAGAGGCGCAGGCCGCCGGATGGTTAGTAGTGACAGCGCGTCACCTCCTCGACGGCGGTGTCGTTGACAGCGACTTCCCGAAGCATGAGGAGCCGAAGCAATGCGTCGGCGTGCTGGTGTTGGTCGACTACGCCGATCGATGGCCGACTAAAGACCTCTACCAGCTGCTCGCGGACCATCGGCTGCATTCAGGAAATGCGCCAGTACGTGCTCTACTAATTGGCCGCTCAGGCGATTTCTGGGCATCACAGCGCGATGTACTGGCTGCCATGGCCCGGGCGAGTATGTCCCGTTCGACCCTGGCAGCCCTTGGCCAGAGCGAGGTAGAGGACAGAAAGCGTGCCTTCGTAACTGCCGTAACCGCGTTCTGCCTACATCCATTGGTCGGAGCGGGCGAACTCGACCCCGGCATGGTCCTAGAGCCAGCGAACCTCCACACCGTGGAGTTTTCTAGTGTCCTCTCTGTGCATCTCGCGGCGCTGGCTGGCGTTCTATCGGCAAGGGATAGCAACATCCCAAGCGAGCAGCCCGACCTGACGACCGATCCGGCCGCCGCGTCTCGTTACCTGATACGTCGAGAGTTGCGGAGCTGGGACCGACTACGCGCAGCTGGTGTGATCAATCCATTGCGATGCTCAGACCGTGCGATGGCTCGTACGGTCTTTGTGGCCACCCTGGTCAGGGGCCTCAGCGACGGCGACGCCACGAAGCTGATGACCTCGATTGAAGGCCAGATCGGAGAATCCGCTCGTTGCGCAATCGACGATCACAGTCGCTGCTATCCGAGTCCTAACCCCGCGATGCGCTTGGAGCCGCTATTGCCAGACCGGCTCGGCGAGGACTTCATAGCTGCAATTGTCCCTGGAGACGACTCGGTCGTTGACCTAGCTGAGTCGTTGGCAGACCTAGCAGATCCCGCAGTCGGTAACATCATTGCCCACTTGCTCCGTTCTTTCGGCACAGACGAAGCCGTAGAGCAACGCGTCCTGAAACCGGCAATTACGACACTTGTTGAGACTTCCCTGCGATGGCCGCACGTGGCGGCGAAGCATTTGCTGCCGGCGATCGCAGAACGTCCCCAATTGGCTCTTGCCGGGGGTGGCTCTACGTTGGCTCGACTCAGTATGCTCGAAGGAGTCGATCAAGTTCTGTCTGCCATCGACAGCGTACTTGACGAAGCGACCAATGGGTCCCAGCGATGAACCGAGACCTAGCCCAAGGCGCTGTTGCCGTGGCCGATAGGCTCGTGACGCTTGCTCGGAGCGAGGCTCAGGGCCGCGCGACGCCATTGCTCGCAGCACGCCTGCTGAAACTCAGCGCACGGCTTGTCGTTGCTGGCCGACTAAACCAAGCTCTGGCCGCTGCTGAGGAAGCGGTCGCTGTCACTCGGGGGTTGGCTGATCCTGAGACCGGCAACACCGCCGCCTACTTGCCCGACCTCGCTAGGTCGTTGAACAACCTCTCGAACCGTCTGGGCGAGGCCGGTCGACGACCCGAAGCGCTCACCGCGATCGAGGAAGCCGTCACCACCTACCGGGTCCTCGCCGATCCCGAGACCGGCAACCCCGCCGCCTACCTCCCCGACCTCGCCACGTCATTGAACAACCTCTCAATCCGTCTGAGCGATGTCGGTCGACGCCCTGAGGCGCTGACCGCGATCGAGGAAGCCGTCACCACCTACCGAGTCCTCGCCGATCCCGAGACCGGCAACCCCGCCGCCTACCTCCCCGACCTCGCCACGTCATTGAACAACCTCTCGAACCGTCTGAGCGATGTCGGTCGACGCCCTGAGGCGCTGACCGCGATCGAGGAAGCCGTCACCACCTACCGAGTCCTCGCCGATCCCGAGACCGGCAACCCCGCCGCCTA
>JBOFLH010000106.1:0-5267 GCA_051657765.1 Nocardioides sp.
CAGCATCCGGGGCAGGCGGCCGTGGTCGTAGACCAGGTGGGCGGCGGCAAGCGGGTCGAGGTGGGAGATGTGATTCAGCGCGAGCACACATCCTCCGGTGGCCGGGATCTTCTCGCCGTCAAGCCAGGTCCGGTCCGCGACCAGCAGCAACACTGGCTTGAGGATCGGGGCGCCGATCCCGAACGCCCACCCGCGGCGTTGCCGGAGTTTGCGTACTCTCAGTCTCACCGTGCCAGGATTCCAGACAATGCACTCTCCTGGGACGCCTTCCACCCCCCGGCCCGAGTTCGTTGCCCTGATCCCGGCCAAACCACCCCGAGTGGGCAAGCGGCGACTCGCCGCGGTGCCGCCGGGGTTCCGGACCGCGCTGGCGACCGCGTTCGCCCTGGACACCCTGCACGCCGTACACGCCTGCGGTTCGATCACGACCACCTGGCTGGTGAGCAGCGACCTCGACCTCGCCGCGGCCGCCAACCGCCTCGGCATCCGCTCGATGACCGATCCGGCCGTCGAACCGGCCGAGCCGGGCGCCGGCCCGACTGCTGGCGACTTCAATGCCATGTTGCGCGCCGTTGTGTGCCGGCTGGCGGTGCGCCCGGACACGGCGGTGGTCGTCGTGCCGGCCGACCTGCCCGCGATGACCTCGACGGACCTCGACGAGGGGCTGCGGTACTGGGACGGCGCCGGAGCGGCCTTCGTGGCCGATGCGCACGAAACCGGAACCACGGTGTATCTGGCGCGCGCAGGTCGCTTCGACCCGCGCTACGGCCCTGGCTCACGGATGGCTCATTTGGCGGCCGGTGCCCGCGAGCTTCCGGTACGACGTGCCGGCCTGCACCAGGACGTCGACGACGTACCAGACCTTGACGCCGCCATCGGCCTGGGTGTCGGCACCCATACCCGCGCCGTCCTGGCCCGGCTGGGCCGAGAGGATTGACCGCTAGACCGTGCTTGGCTTCCAGCTGGGCCGGGTTGCCTCAAATGCGGTGATGTCGGTTTCGTGGCTCAGGGTGATATCGATATCGTCCAGGCCCTCGAGCAGCCGCCAGCGGGTGTAGTTGTCGATGTCGAAGGAGTCTTCGACGCGGTCGGGACCGTCGCCGGCCCGGACCGTGGTCGACTGGAGATCAACGGTGATCGGGGTCGCCGGGTTGCCTTCGATCAGGTCCCACAGCCGCTGGACCACCTTCTCGTCGACTTGCGCGGTGAGCAGCCCCGCCTTGCCGGAGTTGCCGCGAAAGATGTCGGCGAAGCGCGGCGAGATGACCACCTTGAAGCCGTAGTTCTGCAGCGCCCACACGGCGTGCTCGCGCGAGGAGCCGGTGCCGAAGTCCGGCCCGGCGATCAGGACGGTGCCGGCCGCGTATGCCGGGTTGTTGAGCACGAAACTCGGATCGTTGCGCCACGCCGCGAACAGTCCGTCCTCGAAGCCACTGCGGGTGACCCGTTTGAGGTAGACCGCCGGAATGATCTGATCGGTGTCGACATTGCTTCGGCGCAACGGCACCCCGGTGCCGGTGTGAGTGGTGAACGCGTCCATGCTCAGACCTCCATTTCGAGGGGTTCAAGATCAGCTGGTGAGGACAACGTGCCGCGCACGGCGGTGGCCGCGGCGACCGGGACCGAGACCAGGTGGGTGCGCCCACCCTTGCCCTGACGTCCCTCGAAGTTCCGGTTGGACGTCGAGGCGCTGCGTTCCTGGGGGGCCAGTTGGTCCGGGTTCATGCCCAGGCACATCGAACAGCCGGCCCCACGCCACTCGGCGCCGGCCGCGGTGAAGATCTCGTCGAGACCCTCCTCGTGCGCCTGAATGCGCACCCGGGCGGACCCGGGCACCACCAGCATGCGGGTGCCGGGAGCAACCTGGCGTCCCTTGACGATGTCGGCGGCGATGCGCAGATCCTCGATGCGCCCGTTGGTGCACGAGCCCACGAAGACGGTGTCGACCGCGACCTCGCGCAACGGCGTACCAGCCGTCAGGCCCATGTATTCGAGTGCCTTGCGGGCCGCGACCTGATCGGAGGCGTCCGCGAAGCTTTCGGGGTCGGGCACCCGGGCACTGAGCGGCGCGCCCTGACCCGGGTTGGTTCCCCAGGTCACGAACGGGGCCATCGTGCTGGCGTCGAGGACGATCTCTTTGTCGAACACCGCATCCGCATCGGTTGCGAGGGTCCGCCAATGCGCGACGGCGGCGTCCCAGTCGGCACCGGTGGGTGCCGCGGGTTTGCCCTGGATGTAGTCGAAGGTGGTCTGATCGGGGGCGATCAGGCCGGCCTTCGCGCCCCACTCGATGGACATGTTGCAGATCGTCATCCGCGCCTCCATCGAGAGCTCCTCAATGGCCGAGCCGCGGTATTCCACCACGTAACCCTGACCGCCGCCGGTGCCGGTGTGCGCAATCAGGGTCAGCACCAGATCCTTGGCGGTGACCCCGTCGGGCAGACTGCCGTTGACGGTCACCGCCATCATCTTCGGTTTGGCCTGCATCAGGGTCTGGGTAGCGAGCACGTGCTCGACTTCGGAGGTGCCGATGCCGAAGGCCAGCGCACCGAAGGCGCCGTGCGTCGAGGTGTGGGAGTCACCGCAGACGATGGTGGCGCCGGGCTGAGTCAGGCCGAGCTGGGGGCCGACCACGTGCACGATTCCTTGCTCGATGTCACCGAGTGAGTGCAGCCGGACACCGAAGTCGGCGGCATTTTTCCGCAACGTGTCGACCTGCGTCTTGGACACCGGGTCGGCGATCGGCTTGTCCCAGTCCACAGTGGGCACGTTGTGATCCTCGGTGGCCAGCGTCAGGTCCGGGCGGCGCACCGAGCGCCCGGTCAGGCGCAGACCGTCGAACGCCTGCGGCGAGGTGACCTCGTGGATCAAGTGCAGGTCGATGAAGAGCAGGTCGGGCTCTCCTTCGGCGCTGCGGACGACGTGTTCCGCCCACACCTTCTCGGCAAGCGTCTTGCCCATGCATCTCCTCCGTCCGACCGGTGGTGCTCGTGTTGGATTGGGTAACCCTACCGGTTGCATCCCATGATCTGAGACGGCAGTATTGCCATATGGACAACACAAGTGGGGTGGGCGTTCTCGACAAGGCGGCGCTCGTATTGTCGGCCCTGGAGGCCGGACCGGCTACCTTGGCCGGCCTGGTGGCCGGCACCGGACTGGCTCGACCGACCGCGCACCGGCTCGCCGTCGCCCTGGAGCACCACCGGCTGGTGGGCCGCGACATGCAAGGACGATTCGTGTTGGGTCCGCGACTCTCCGAACTCTCCGCGGCCGCCGGCGAAGACCGATTGCTCGCGGCCGCCGGCCCGATCCTGGCCCGACTGCGCGACATCACCGGGGAATCCGCTCAACTGTGGCGGCGTCAGGGCGAGCACCGGATCTGCGTCGCCGCCGCCGAACGCCCTTCGGGCTTGCGCGACACGATTCCGGTCGGCTCGCAGTTGACCATGCGAGCCGGGTCGGCCGCTCAGGTTCTGCTGGCCTGGGAGGATCCCGAACGCATGCACCGCGGGCTGCAGAACGCCGCCTACTCCGCGACCGCCCTGTCCGGCATCCGTCGCCGCGGCTGGGCGCAGTCCATCGGTGAGCGCGAACAAGGCGTCGCCTCGGTGTCCGCGCCGGTGCGCTCCCCCGGCGGCAAGATCATCGCGGCGGTGTCCGTGTCCGGTCCGCTGGAACGACTCTCCCGCCAACCCGGCCGAATGCACGCCCCGGCCGTCCTCGCGGCCGCCGAGCGCCTCTCGGAATCGCTACGCCGCGCCGCCGCCGACTAACCCACACCCCCACCGAGGCGTCACAAAGTCCCGCCGAGGCGTCACAAAGCACGGATAGCTGCGCGTGGTTTTCCACAGGTTGGGATTTCGAGGGTGCGGGGTGGCGTGGTTTCTCGCTAGCGTGGTGGACCGGCAGAGGTTCCTGAGACAACTTTCTCGGAGGGGGCGCAGACATGCGGCGCAGGATCGGCACAAGCAGCATCGGTGGGAGCAAGGCCGGTGGAGGTGGGGTCGGTGCGGGTCGGGTGGTGGCCGTGATCGCGGTGCTGGTGCTCGGGCTTGCGGGGTGTTCCGATGATGCGCCGGAGTCAGCGGGGTGGCCGACCCCGACCCCACGGCCGACACCACCCGCGCCCACTCCGGATCCGATACGTGATATCCGGCGGGTGAAGACCGCTGAGGAATTCATCCGGCTGTGGGATCGCACCGAGACGGAGATGCTCACCACTGGGAACACGAAGGTGTACCGAGCGATCACCGAGGGCTGCGTGCCATGTCGGCAGAGCGCGAAGGACGTCGAGGGGTTCTACGCCAAGGGCGGCTACGTGAGAACCGAGGGATCCCGAGTCGTTTCGATCAAACGGGCTGGGACCTCCGGAGGGTGGCCGGCCTACGAAGTACACGAAACGGCGCCGCGGTCTACCTATCGGGAGTCGAAGAACGGACCGATCAAGAAGCTATCGGGGGGCAAAATATGGACGAGGGTGACCGTTGCGAAGGAGCAGTTCGAGGGGTGGCTGATCGTGGAAGCCTTCGATTTGCCGGTGCAACCATGAAGCCCGGGGCGCCGACTCGGGCGCTCGTCCTTCTTCTGATGATCTGCGGGCTTTCCGTGGTCGCGCCGAGATCGTTTGCGGCCAAATCATGTAACGAAAGGGCAGGAGAGGTAACTCAGGTAGTGCGTACCTGTTTTGAGTCGGGTAGCGCGGTGGCGGGGTTGAACGCCTCGTCCGCGTCGGATGGGTACCGGTATCGGGTGCGGTTGTATTGCCTGAGCCGGTTGCCTGGTCAGGATTCGGCGTGTGCTGGTGGCAGCACCGATTGTTCGCCGCCGGCGGGTGGGGTGTTGTATGACCTGCTCCGGGCCGACGCCGCTCCGGGGTCATCCTGGACCCAGGTGGGTCAGGCCTGCCTGGGACAAGGAGACCTCCTCGGACTCGGCGAGATCACCCCGGAACTCGTGCTCACGGAGTTCCGGAAGTTGACCTGGCCGAAACCCGATCTGATCATCCAGCCCCCCGGCGGGGAAACGTTGGTGAATCTCGCCACGAACTTCTACACCACGTTGACCACGCCGAAGACCCAGACGGTGACGTTGCTGGGTCAGCGGATCACGATTGAGGCGACCCCGGCTGAATACCAGTTCGTGTTCGGCGAGGACGGCGAATATTTGGATACGAAGAACCCGGGAGGTGCGTACCCGAGGTTGGACAACACCTATGAGTATCGAGACGCGCATGTCACCAGGTATCCGTATGTGTGGGTCACCTACAC
>JBOFLH010000107.1:0-2592 GCA_051657765.1 Nocardioides sp.
CCGACTTTGCCCCAGGCTGGCGTTCGGATACCGTCGGGCCGGTTCTGCAGACACTTCAGGGGCGCATAGCTCAGCGGTAGAGCACTGGTCTTACAAACCAGCGGTCACAGGTTCGATCCCTGTTGCGCCCACCCGAGAAACCCCAGGTCAGCGGCCTAGAGCGGCCTCCGCGTCGTTCGCTGAACCAGTCTCAGACGGCGGAGTGTCACCAGAACTGTCACCCAGAGCCCTCGAAACTGCTGAAAGTCGCCGGGGGAAGTGAGCGGTGGGTGAGCGTGTCCGCGCTCGGGGAACTTGACGGCAATCGAGCATATGTTCGAATACTGCATGGACGTGCTGAGACTGAGTACTACAACGGCTACGAGCGAGGCCGTACCACTTGCTTGACCAAGAGGCGATGTCGCGACCCGGTGGCTTCGCGCCAGTTCTGGAGACGGCAATCCATTCCGAGCTGGGTACGCGCGGGCCCTGTGGGACTGGGAGGACGCCAATGGAATGTCTCACGATCCGCTCGAAGGACCGGCCTAGCGCACGTGCGGCGGCTCATTGCGAGCTTCGGAATTCTTGTTGCCATCCGGTGATCCAGGTCTGGACTGCAGGTCGGCCGAGTCGCCACTCGTCGGTGAGCTGAGAAGTCACGTCCTGGATGAATGCACCGACCATCTCAGGTGTGGGAGCCACGCCGTCCTGAGCGTCGGTAAGGATGGCCCGCGCGGCCATTGCGGGCCCGGTGCCGCTGTAGCCCCAGTTGAACGTGCCGTAGTCAGGTTCGAGTTCGCGTAGGGTCTCGACGCCCCTCTCGCGTTCGCTGGGACCGGAGGCAGCGGCTTGGACCACGATGGGTCGGGACGTTGTTCCATCTTTCGCCTCTTCCCTGACGCCGTAGTAGACCTCACCGCAATCATCGAGCGGCGAGGTGGAGACTCTTTCGTTGCTTGATTCCATGATTACCAGCATGCATCGTGGTGTGACGGATGGCCAAAGGGTTGACGAGCCTAAGCCTCGGGAACTTCGCTGGGAGGAATCGAGGCGGCGATGAGTGCGCCGAGGGCGTCTGCGAGTTCGCGGTCGTGGCCGGTGCTGCGGTGGCCGTAGATGCGCCTGGTGACGGCTGAGTCTCCGTGTCCGATCCGGTCGGCGAGGATCTTGACGACTGCGCCAGAGTCCATCGCGAGGGTGGCGTAGGTGTGGCGTACGTCGTGGAGACGAATCTGCGGCACCCCGGCTCTGTCGACGAGCCGGTTGAATCGCTTGGTGACCGTGTCGGGGTACAGCGGCCGGCCTTCCTCGTTGACCAGGAGCCGGCCGTGGGTCGGGTAGGTGGCGCCGTGCGCCTCCCGTTCCTCATCGAGCATTGCCACGTGCCGTTCCAGCGATGCGCAGGTGAACGTGTCGAGCGCGATGTACCGCCGGCCGGCTTCGGTCTTGCCGTCGGACTCCACAGCAGTGCCGGCGGCGACTACCTCGGTAGCAAGCACGCTGAGCGTGCGTTCGGTGAGGTCGATGTCCTCGATGGTTCGCCGGACCAGTTCGGAGCGCCTCATGCCAGTCGTCGCGGCGAGCACCCACAGGCCGGCGTAGCGGTCCCTGAGAGCGACGGCAAGCCATGCGCCGAGCTGCTCGACCGTCCACACCTGCTTCCGCTCGCCACGGGCCTCCCTGCGGGCTTCTCGGCGCACGCCGCGAGGTACGGCAGCGTGAAGAGCGTGATTGAGCGCCAGGTAGCCCCAGCCGACGGCATCCTTGAGTGCCACACGCAGGACCGCATGCACGTTCTGCACCGATTTCGCCGAGAGCCCCGGTTGATACTCCGTTGGCACCCTGCCCCGCCGGTAGCGAAGTACGGCGGCTTTCGCTGCCGCATGCGAGGTATCGCATTCGTCGGCAATGCGCTTCGGGGTCGGCCCGAGGCCCGCTCGCTCGTCGAGGTGCTGACACCAGTAGGCGTACATGCGTTGGTTGCCGTCGCCGCCGACCCTGCCTTCGGCGAGGAGGTGGGCATAGAACCGGTTGAGCACGGGGGCCGTGAGGTCCGCGAGCCAGCGGTCGCCGAGGGTGGGGAGGATGTACTTGTCGATCACTTCGCGGTAGCCGGCCTGGGTGGTGGGCTTCAACGTGGGCAGTACGGTTTCGGTCCATTCGGCGAAGAACGCCGAGACGCGGAGGCGCTGGTCGCGTGGTTTGCCGGCATCACGGTCGGCCTTGGCAGTGACCGCGGCGGCGAGGGCCTCTTCGTAGGTTACGAAGCCGCCTCGGTAGCCCGTGCGGACCCGTCGGCCGGTGAGCGGGTCGGGGTCGTCTTCGAGCCAGTAGGCCCACTTGCGACCGCGCTGCCACACGGTGACACCGGGGATCCTCGGTCGCTTGCTGTTCATGCTGCTCCGTTTCGGGGAGTGGTGTCGTGGATGAAGTCGTGGATACGGCTGGTGATCACGAAGACCCGACCACCGAGTCGGCGTGAGGGCAGCTCGCCAGCTTTGGCGAGGATGTAGGCGCTACTGCGGGAGATCCCGATCAGCTCGGCAGCACGGGTCACCGAGATCAGCGCCGGTAGCTCGTCATAGTGGGGTTCCATCAGGGTTCAGCTCCTGT
>JBOFLH010000108.1:0-2572 GCA_051657765.1 Nocardioides sp.
CGTCGTCGTACTTGCCGGCGAAGTCGAGCGGCTTCCCGAACTTCAAGGTGACCTGCACCGGCCGTGGCATGCGTTTGCCCACCGGTTGGAGTTTCTCGGTGCCGTGCAGACCGACCGGGACTACCGGTACGCCGGCGGTGAGCGCAAGGTGCGCGACACCGGTGCGGCCACGGTACAGCCGCCCGTCGCGAGAACGAGTGCCTTCGGGGTATATCCCGAAGGCATCACCGTGGGCCAACACGTTCATGGCGGTGTCCAGGCTGCTCATCGCCGCTTGAGCGTCGTCTCGATCGACCGGCAGCATGCCGACACCCTCGAACCACCATCGCGTCAACGCACCTTTGGCGCCGGTGCCGGTGAAGTAGCTCTCCTTCGCCAAGAACACGACCTTGCGAGGCACCACCACGGGAATGACCACGCTGTCCGCGAAACTCAGATGATTGCTGGCCAGGATCACGCCGCCGGTCTCCGGGACGTGATGCAGGCCAATCACCTCTGGGCGCCAGATCGCCTTGAACACCGGAGGGATCACGGTGTGAGCGACCCGATACAACATGGCTCCATTGTGGAGTCGGCGGCACGTCATGACGATTCGCCGCACGAAATCCGGACACACCACGACCGTTTGCCCGGCGAACGCTGACCGGCAGGCACCGGGCGAGTAGACCCAGTGAGGGCGGCTCGGTGTGAGCAACCAGCGTGGGCAACCAGTGTGAGCGAACAAAGGGCCCGCGGAAGTATGAGTTCCACGGGCCCTCGTTGACCGAATCTCGGTGACGCTTCCGGCCGACCGACCGACACCGACAACTTCAGCGACTCCGTCACCCTGCCGCTTCGGCGAGTTTCCTCACCGGATGGAGCTGCCGTCTCGGCCAATCCCGCGTTTCCACGAAGAAAAGCGCGTGAGCAATTTTCTACGCCCTGCTCCGGGCGTAGCGCAAGGCCTGATGCCGACCAATCTGCGGCAATATTCCGACAGCACGCATTCATCCACAGCGAGCACCACTTCGTCCACACGCGACGTGTCCCTCCTCCACAAGTTGGGGACCACGGTGTGGATAGGCGGCCACGGTTCCGCCGATCTGATAGAACTTTGCTCCATGGCCCAAACATCACTCGGCGACACCGCCGTCAATACCGTCGCTGACCTGCCACAGGTCGGCACCATCGCCCCCGACTTCACTCTTACCGGTGCTGACTTCAGCACGACGACTCGCCCAGCCGGCACACGCACCGTGCTCAACATCTTCCCCAGTGTCGACACCGGTGTCTGTTCGGCCAGCGTGCGCAGGTTCAACGAGCTGGCGGCGAGTCTGGACAACACCGAGGTCATCTGCGTGTCCCACGATCTGCCGTTCGCGATCGGGCGCTTCTGCGGAGCCGAGGGAATCGAGAACGTCACGGTGACCTCGGCCTTCACCTCGAGCTTCGGCACCGACTTCGGAGTGCGATTGGTTGACGGCAAGTTCGAAGGTCTCCTGGCCCGGGCCATCGTGGTGCTGGACACGGACGGCACGGTGCTTTACTCACATCTCGAGCCGCAGATTGGCGCTGACCCCGACTTCGATTCCGCGGTCGCTGCCCTCGGCTGAGCGGCCATGCGCGCCATCGTGTACTCGCGCACCGGCGACCCCGATGTGCTCACCTTGGTGGACCGGCCGATTCCCGAGGCCGGGCCCGGAGAAGTGCGGATCCGGTTGCACGTCGCGGGCGTCAACCCAACCGACTGGAAGTTCCGGCGAGGCACCGGGCCGGGACAGCCGACGCCATTCCCGGAAGTGACGCCCGGCCAGGATGGTGCCGGTGTGATTGACGCCGTCGGCACCGGAGTCGCCAACCTCGCCGTCGGCGACCGGGTGTGGGTCTACCTGGCGGGTTGGCAACGCCCGGGCGGCACTGCTCGGGAGTATCTCTCGATCGACGCCACTCGGGTGGTTCGGCTGCCTGACCACGCGTCGTTCGACCTCGGCGCGGCCCTGGGCGTGCCGGCGGTGACCGCACATCGTTGCCTCACTGTGGTCGACGGCGGCCCACGGGTCCTGTCACCCGGTGCGCTGACCGGTCGCGTGGTGCTGGTTGCCGGCGGTGCCGGAGCGGTCGGCAACGCGGCCATCCAGCTGGCGGCCTGGGCCGGCGCACGAGTCATCACCACCGTGAGCAACGACGAGAAGGGCGCACTGGCCGAAGCGGCCGGCGCCGGTCACCTGATCAACTATCGCACCGAAGACACCGCCCGCCGGGTCCGGGAGCTGGCCCCCGAGGGAGTCGACATCGTGGTTGAAGTGGCACCATCGACCAACGCCGAGCTGAACTCGGCTATCGTCGCCCAGGGTGCGACGATAGCGGTGTACGCCAACGAGGCGGCGCCCCTCGTCATCCCGGTGCGATCCCACATGATGGTGAATACGCGCTATCAGTTCGTCATGCTTTATCACATACCGGACCAAGCCAAAGTAGACGCCATTGCCTCGGTGAGCGATGCGGTCGCCGCCGAGGCGCTACGCGCTGGCGCGGGCGCGGGTCTACCGTTCCATCGGTTCGGGCTGGCCGAGACGGCCGCCGCACACGCGGC
>JBOFLH010000109.1:0-17468 GCA_051657765.1 Nocardioides sp.
GCGAGCCACGACCGGTCCGCTCGTAGCGTGGCGGACCCTCATCACGCAGCGCCTTGCGCACCGTGTTCTTCGAGATCCCCATCGACCTGGCAATCACCTTGATCGACACTCCATCCGCGCGGTGCAACCGCCGGATCTCAGCCCAGTCCTCCACTGCCAACACCCCGCATCTCCTGCCCCGAGGTCGAGGACAGGCACTCGGAAGGGGTCAGTTTTCAGTTGCCGTTTGGGGGCCAGTTTTCACGTGCCGCCGACACAGTGCGGCAGCGCCGCCCGCAAGCGCGGGGTCCCTGCCGTGGAGCCGGGCAGGCGCGCCCTTGATGATGCCCTCGGGGAGGACGAGGCCGGCGACGAGGACACCGATCAGGACGACGAGGACGACGTGGCGTGATCGCAATGTATCCGCAAAGTATCCGGTTCCAGCCCTTTGGCGAGCAGCCCAAGGGAGCGGTAGGCCGCTGATCTGGGGGTTTGGTAGGCCCCGTGGGACTCGAACCCACAACCAACGGATTAAAAGTCCGCTGCTCTGCCAATTGAGCTAGGGGCCCGGGGAGGGTGTAGCCCCCGCGGCAGCGACAAGTATGACGCAGGTTGCCGCTAGGGCGCGCATCGGCCGAAGAGTGGCCAGACAACGAGCACGAAGCAATGGTGCGGCCCCGGCCGAGGGGCTGCCGAATGCTGCCGACCCACTCGCGCGGCACCGCGCGAGGTGGTGCAGGATTTGGTCGCTCGGTCGACCCCGCTCGCGGTCGCGGACTTCGCACCCGCGGAGGGGGAGTAGCCGACCTGGACACCGAAATTCTGGCAAACGTCTGGTGTCCAACGGCCCAAGGAGTTGGCATTCCGGCTGAGGTTGCTACAGTTACCAGTGCAACAGATGCAAGTTCTAGCTGGTCTACGCCTGCGGAGTTTGTGATCCAACGGCGTTTCTTCTTCGTGAACCACTCACGTAAGTCGGAGCGACGATGTCACCGCATCTGGTGTGGGGCTGTCGAGGTGACCGCCCCTATCGCACCGATATAGGAGTATCGAGCAATGGCTCAAGGCACCGTGAAGTGGTTCAACGCCGAGAAGGGTTTCGGCTTCATTGCGCAGGAGGACGGCGGCGACGACGTCTTTGTGCACTACTCGGCTATTCAGACTCAGGGCTACAAGTCCCTGGACGAGAACCAGAAGGTCGAGTTCGACGTCACCCAGGGCCCCAAGGGTCCCCAGGCGGAGAACGTTCGGCCAGTCTGATCAACCAGCTGGGTTAACCTAAGCGCTGAGAACAACGCCTCGTCCCGGTCGGGATGGGGCGTTGTTCTGCTTTGCGCCTCTGGTGCCTGCGGGACCTGGCTGGACTAAATCGAGACTTTGTGCGGAGATGGTGGGGTTCGTGGCGAACCGCAGTGGCCTGCTCCGCTAGCATGCCCGTGTAGCGGAAACTTTCATATCTCCATTCGATAATCCCGCGCATCGGCTAGCCTCGTCACGAAGCGAACCGTGGCGGCGGTCGCGCCACGCGACACGGCCGGCGGGTTGGCGAAGCGATAGCTGCTCAGCAGTGAGAGGGGGCGTGGTGCACGATCAGTTCGACGTGTCCCTTGAGGACTCCGATCTCTTGAGCGAGGTGGAGTTGACCACCAACCTGATCATCGCCGCCAGTGAGGTCGATCGACCGTTGACCATGTCCGAGATCGACCAGCTGCTCGGATTGGCGATCCCGGCCCCCAGGTCGACGCCCGACGACTGATCTATACCCCTAGGGGGTATAGTGGAGGTATGGCGAGCTCCGATCACCATCACGGCTATATCCGCCGCAAGGACGACTACCTCAAGCGGCTACGTCGCATCGAGGGTCAAGCTCGGGGCATCCAGCGGATGGTCGAGGACGAGAAGTATTGCATCGACATCCTGACCCAGGTATCGGCGATGACCAAGGCCCTACACGCGGTGTCCGTCGGCCTCCTCGAAGAGCACATGAACCACTGCGTCATGGACGCAGCACGAGTCGACGACGAGACGGCGCGCGTCAAGGTCGCTGAAGCCGTTGACGCGGTGGCCCGACTGATCCGGTCCTAGTCCACAAGGAGATTCGATGACCGACTCGACCGCACACATCCCGACGCCTCACATTTGGGCCGGCACGGTGATCGGCATGACCTGCGGCCACTGCGTTGCCTCGGTCACCGAGGAACTCTCCGAACTCTCCGGCGTCGACGCGGTCGACGTGGTGCTCGACACCGGTCGGGTGACCGTCCACGGCACCGAACCGCTGAACCCCGCCGACATCGCCGCCGCGATCACCGAAGCCGGCTACACACTCGCCTGATCATGCGCACCCGGACTCCGAGATCTCGCACCCAGGCTCGGCAAGCCGAGACGGCCGGCGTCGCACGAAATGGCGCGGGCGAGGCCGAGCTAGAACTAGACCTCGCGGGCATGACCTGTGCGTCATGCGCCACCCGGATCGAGCGCAAGCTCAACAAACTCGACGGTGTCACGGCATCGGTCAACTACGCCACTGAACGCGCCAAGGTCACCACGCCCCGAACCCTGGATCCGGATCAGCTCATCGCCACCATCGCCTCGGCGGGGTACTCCGCTCGGGTCCGAACGCCCGCTGGTCGGTTCGACCAGCCGGATCAGCGAGGACGGCTCACCACTCGGTTGGTCGGGTCGGCAGCACTCAGCGTGCCGGTGATCGCGCTGTCGATGATCGGCGCCTGGCAGTTCGCCGGCTGGCAGTGGGTGGCTTTGGCTCTGGCCACCCCGGTTGTCGCCTGGGGTGCCTGGCCTTTTCACCAAGCCGCAGCCATCAACCTGCGACACGGGGCAACCACGATGGACACCTTGGTCTCTGTTGGCGTACTCGCGGCCTACGGCTGGTCGCTGGTCGCCCTCTTCTTTGGCAGCGCCGGAGAGGTGGGTACGCGACACGGTGGTATGCAGATGGCCGGCCGCGACTCCGGGTTGGCGAGTATCTACCTTGAAGCCGCCGCTGGAGTGACCACCTTCCTACTCGCCGGACGCTGGCTAGAACATCGTGCCAAGCGGCAGGCGGGTGCGGCGCTGCGGGCGCTGTTGGAGTTGGGTGCCAAGGAGGTTACGGTCCTGATCGGTGCGCCGGATGCTCGGGTTGAGCAGTTGCGGCCCATCCACACCCTCGCTGTTGGCGACGAGTTCGTTGTTCGCCCCGGGGAGAAGGTGGCCACCGACTCAGTGGTCACCGAGGGTGCGTCGTCGGTAGACGTCGCCCTGCTGACCGGTGAGTCGGTGCCGGTAGACGTAAGGCCTGGCGACGCGGTGGTGGGCGCCAGCGTGAACCTGACCGGTCGCCTGGTGCTTCGGGCCACCCGAGTCGGCACCGACACCCATCTCGCTCAGATGGCCAAGCTCGTCGAGCAGGCACAGCAGGGCAAGGCGCACGCGCAGCGATTAGCTGATCGCATCTCCGAGGTCTTCGTTCCCGTCGTGATCGTGCTCGCCGTGGCCACGCTAGTCGGGTGGCTAGCGCTCGGCCACGGTACGGCGGCGGCCTTCAGCGCGGCAGTTGCTGTGTTGATCATCGCTTGCCCGTGCGCACTCGGCCTGGCCACGCCGACCGCACTCCTGGTCGGCACCGGCCGGGGGGCCCAGCTGGGCATTCTGATCAATGGCCCCGAAGTGCTGGAGTCCACCCGGCGGATCGACACCGTGCTGCTCGACAAGACCGGCACCGTGACGACGGGCCGGATGAGCTTGGTAACGGTGTCGGCTGCGGATGACGCCAGCGTCGCCGAAGTGCGCCGGGTGGCGGTGGCTCTCGAAGCGGGCTCGGAGCATCCGATCGCCCGGGCCATCGTCAATGCCGGGGCCGTGGAGGGCGTGCCGGTCACCGAGTTCACCAACCTGCCCGGCTGGGGCGTCGCCGGAACGGTGCTCGGCCGGCGTAGCGTGGTCGGCAAGCCCAGTCTGCTGGCGGACCGAGGAATGCCGCTGTCCGGACGGCTGATGGCTGCGGTGGACGAGGCCGAAGCGCGTGGGCAGACCGCGATCGCCGTTGGCTGGGACGCGGGCGCCCGCGGCGTCCTGGTGGTGTCGGACACGGTCAAGCCCACATCGGCCGAGGCGGTCGCGCGGCTGCGTGACCTGGGCCTGCACCCGGTGCTGCTGACCGGCGACAATCAACGGGCAGCTCGGGCGGTCGCCGATCAGGTCGGTATCGACGAGGTGATCGCGGAGGTACTGCCCGCGGACAAGGTGACCGTCCTGCAGCGGCTCCAGGCCGAAGGGCGAACTGTCGCAATGGTCGGTGACGGTGTGAACGATGCGGCGGCGCTGGCGCAGGCGGATCTCGGCTTGGCCATGGGTACCGGCACTGATGCGGCCATCCAGGCAAGCGACTTGACGCTGGTCCGCGGCGATCTGCGGGCCGCCGCGGACGCGGTGCGGCTGGCGCGGCGCACCCTGGCCACCATCAAGGGCAATCTGTTCTGGGCGTTCGCCTACAACGTGGCGGCGATACCGATCGCGGCGGCTGGTTTGCTGACCCCGATGCTCGCCGGTGCGGCGATGGCGCTCTCGTCGGTGTTCGTGGTCACCAACAGTCTGCGACTGCGTTCGTTTCGCTAGCCTGACTCCCGATTGCGCGCCCGCCCGGCCCAGCGCGAAGTCCCTGGCTCGGTGCCAGCTCGGCTCGCTGAGCCTTGTTAGGCTCCGACCATGCTGGTGACCCTCATGGCGATCTTCGGCGCACTTGCCGCCGGCGTTATCAGCCCCGGTCCGAGTTTCGTGATGGTGGCTCGAACGGCTGGGGCTGAATCGCGCAAGGCCGGCCTGCGGGCAGCGCTGGGGATGGGAGTGGGTGGCATGGCCTTCGCCGTGGTGGCCCTGCTGGGGCTACACGCCGTGCTTGCCGCGGTCCCGGCGGCCTACCTTGTGCTCAAGGTGGCGGGCGGTCTCTACTTGGCCTACCTCGGATATCACCTCTGGAAGGGCGCCTCGGCTCCCCCAGCCGAGCAGGAACCGGAGCGCACGCCGGGCTCTCGCCGAGCCTTTATGCTCGGCCTGGCCACCCAGGTCAGCAACCCGAAAACCGCTATCGTCTATGCCAGCGTGTTCGCCGCTTTCCTGCCCGACGATCCGACGCTGATACTGACGCTGCTCATCCTGGCGCTTGCGTTTGTCGTCGAAGCGGGATGGTATGCCATGGTGGCGTTCGCGATGTCCGCCGCGGGACCGCGAGCCGCATATCGGCGCACGCGAGGGGTGGTCGACCGACTCGCCGGGGCGGTGCTAACCGGTTTGGGTATCCGGTTCGTGGTGAGCGCTTTCCGGTAGGCCGGTGCTCAGATCACCAGTACGTCGCACCGGGCACCCGGTGCATTGGCTAGGCGACGGTCTGCGGTCAACAGGGAACAGTCCAGCGCTTCGGCCAGCGCGACGTAACACGCGTCGTAGCTCGTCAGGTTCGCGCGCAACTCCCAGCAACGACGCAGCAGCGCGGCCGTGGGGTACGTGGTGATGGGTAGGTCCAGGAGATCATCGATAGCGTGGTCGGCTTCCTGGTGGGACAGCGATCCGCGGGCCGCATGACGCCGAATTACCGAGACTACCTCGATCCGCATGAGATCCGGGGCGCCCAACGCATGGCCCGCGATGTGTTGGCGAAGCAGGTCACCGTCCGGGCCGCCGTCCGCGACGACCGGAGCGATAACCGATGCGTCAACGACGAGCACGTTCTTCGTCGCGTGCCGTGACGGCCGTGGTGCGTGGCAGGCGACCCTTGGCGCGCCGATCGATGCGCGCGAGCACGTCTTCGAGGGATGGCGTGGTCGCAATGATCGTCAGCTGAGTTGTGAGGTACTGCTGAAGTGATTGTCCGGCTCGGGCGGCTTTGTCTACGAGTGCATCGCGGACGTCATCGGGGACGTTTCTAATTTGCACATGCGTCATGACTGCATAATACATGCATTTAGTTCTTAGTCAGCCGCCGAACGCTGGCGACTCGCGAGGCCGGTGGCGGTAATGTGAGACTTACTCCATGGCGAAGGTGCGTGGACTCGGCGTGGCTCGCATCAGGAAACCGCCGCTGACCGAGACGCCCGCCAATGTGCCCGACATTATGGCGGCCGGGGCGGTCGTGCGCAGCGGGAAACGGGTCCTCCTCGTGCACCGGCCGCGCTATGACGACTGGTCGTTCCCGAAAGGAAAGCTCGATCGCGGAGAGCACGCGTTGGCTGCCGCGGTGCGCGAGGTCAAGGAGGAGACCGGGCTGACCGTCAGGCTAGGTCCCGCACTGCCGCCCCAGCGCTATTCCGTCGGTAAACGCAGCAAGACCGTGCACTATTGGATCGGTCATCCGACCGCCGGGGACGACATCAGCGGGTATTGGCCGAACCACGAAGTCGACGACCTGCGGTGGGTGTCTGTGGCCAAAGCGCCCGAGTTGCTGACCTATCCGCATGACCGAAAGACACTGCGCAAGTCCCTGGCCAAGAGCGAGCCGAGTCACGCGTTGGTGATTGTGCGTCACGCGCTGGCTCGATCCCGGCGGACTTGGAAGCCTGCCGACCCGCTTCGGCCGCTGCTGAGGACCGGCGTGCGCCAGGCGGCGCGCCTTGTGCCGATGCTGGCGGCGTACGACGTGAAGCGGGTGGTGACCTCGCCGAGCGAACGATGCCTGCGAACCGTCGCGCCGTTGGCGGACACGCATGGCCTGAAGATCCGCGAACGAGGCATCCTGACCGAGGAGTCGGCCACTGTCTCGGAGGTAACCGACCTGGTCGCCCGACTGCTCAAGCACGAGGAGGGTTCGGTGCTGTGCACGCATCGACCGGTTCTGCCCTGGGTTTTCGAAGCGATCGGTATCCAGCCGGTCAAGCTTGAGCCGGCCGCCTTCGTGGTCGTACACCACCACGGTGGCCGGGTCCTGGCAACCGAGCACCACACCGTGCGCTGACTCCGCCCAGACCTGTTTGCCCAGACCTGTTTGCCCAGACCTGTTTGCCCAGACCTGTCTGGCCGGTGCTGTCTGGCCGGTGCCGTCCGACTGGTGCCGGCCCTGGCGGTGGATGCGCCGAATGGATTGATCGCGTTCACTCGCCGTTCATCTGCGCCGGACCATTCGGTCACCGCCGGTCCCTAGCTTTGACTTGTCAGAGTCCGCACACATTCAGGAGATAACGAAGTGACTCGCAAGTCCAACCGTCGGGCGATCGCTCCCGGCATCGCACCCGCCGGCTCGCGAACCTCCCGCCCCGCTTTGGCCGGCACCACAGTGGTGGGTGCCGCCCTTCTTGCCCTCACCCTCACTGCCTGTGGTGGGCAGAGTGACGCCACAGATACGGGAGCCTCTGCTGGGGTATCCGGCAGCGTTGCTGTTGACGGGTCGTCCACTGTCTTTCCGTTGAGCGACGCCGCCGCGGAATTGCTCAACGAGGAAAACCCCGACATTCAGGTCACCGTCGGTGAGGCCGGCACCGGTGGCGGGTTCGAGGTGTTCTGCCAGGGCAAGACCGATATCTCTGACGCTTCGCGCCCGATCAAGGAAGACGAAGAAGCTCCGGTATGTGCCGAAGCCGGCGTTGAGTACACCGAACTGCAGGTGGCGACGGACGCGTTGACAGTGGTGGTCAACAAGGATCTGGAAGTCGACTGTTTGACGATGGATCAGCTCAAGGCGCTGTGGGGGCCGGACTCCAAGGTCAAGAACTGGAAGGACTTGGACCCGAGCTTTCCCGACCAGAAGATCGCCTTGTTCGGTCCGGGCACCGATTCGGGCACCTACACCTACATGGCCGAAGACGTGATCGAGTCCGAGACCGAGCAGACCCGGACCGACTACGAGGCATCCGAGGACGACAATGTCATCGTTCAGGGCGTCGCCGGCACCCCGGGCGGCACCGGCTACTTCGGCTACACCTACTACGAACAGAACACCGATACTTTGAAGGCGCTGTCCATCGATTCCGGCGCAGGTTGTGTGGAGCCATCGGCGGAGACGGCGATCGACGGCACCTACACCCCGCTTTCTCGGCCGTTGTTCATCTATGTCAGCAACAAGAGCTACACCGACAACGAAGCCGTCAAGGCGTACGTGGACTTCTACATCGAGAACTTGCCGGAGCTCGCGAAGGCGGCGTTGTTCATTCCATTGAGCGATGAGCAAACCGCGGCGACCGAGTCCGCGCTAGCCGGAATCTCCGGCTAGTAGCTTCGCATGGCAGCCGTTCTCAGCTCGGCGGATCCGACTCCAGGGTCGGATCCGCCGAGTGTCATGCCGGTGGACCTGTCACCACGATCGCGGCCGGGCGAGTCGGTCATCAAGGCGCTCCTGATGGCATCCGCCTTCGTCTCGGTGATGACCACGGTGGGTATCGTGATCAGCTTGATCCGACCCACTCTCGACTTCTTCCGGGAGTTCGACGACACCGATCTCGTCGGGTTCCTGACCGGCACCCGATGGGCGCCCAACGCGGCGGATCCGCTGTTCGGTGTCATCCCGTTGGTCTCGGCCACCTTCTTGATCACCGTCGTGGCGCTGCTCGTCGCCGTTCCGATCGGTTTGGGCGCGGCGATGTACCTCTCCGAGTACGCCTCGCGCGGCGTACGCCGACGGCTCAAGCCCGCCTTGGAACTGCTCGCCGGAGTTCCGTCGGTGGTCTACGGCTTCTTCGCGCTCACCGTGGTCACCCCGCTGTTTCTGCAAGACCTGCTGAAGCTCGACGTGAACTTCACCAACGCGTTGTCGGCGGGTCTGGTGCTGGGGGTGATGATCATCCCGACCATTGCCTCCCTGGCCGAGGACTCGATGAGTGCGGTGCCGCTTGCCTTGCGGCAGGGCTCCTTCGCGATGGGCGCGAGCCGGATGCAAACCACGTTGCGGGTGGTGTTCCCGGCCGCGTTGTCCGGCATCGGGGCCGCGATCGTCCTGGGTCTGTCTCGCGCGGTCGGTGAGACGATGATCGTGACCTTGGCGGCCGGTTCGCTGCCGAACCTGTCCGCTGATCCGCGAGAGGGGATGCAGGCAATGACGGCGTACATCGCGACGACCGCGGGCGGTGAGAACCCGGTCGGCTCGCTGTCGTACGACACCTTGTTCGTGGTGGGGTTGCTACTTTTCGTGATCACGCTGCTCATCAACACTGTGAGTATCACGCTGGTTCGGCGTTATCGGCAGGAGTACTGACATGGCCCTTCCCACGCTCAGCAGCCCACAGCAGGCGGCCGATACGGCGCGAGAGACCGTGCTCGCGACCGGGCGAAGCCGCGATAGGACTCCCCGGTCGCTCGCGTTCCTCGGGGCGTTGTGGTTCTCCCTCTTCTTCGGGGTCATGGTGCTGATGTTCCTGATCGTCACAACCGCACTGGACGGTGTCGGCAGGTTCGATCAAGAGCTACTCACCAATTACTACTCAGGTCTCCGGCCGGAAAGCACCGGCGTGCGGGCCGGCGTCCTCGGGTCGATGTGGTTGATGCTCGGCACCGCCGCGCTGGCCGTTCCGCTCGGCATCGCCTCGGCGCTTTATCTCGAAGAGTTCGCCGACCGGCACCGCTGGTACAACCGGCTCATCGAACTCAACCTGCAGAATCTGGCCGCCGTACCATCGGTCATCTATGGGCTGCTGGCGGTGGCCGTGATGTCCCTGCTCGGTTTTGAGAAGACCGGTGTCGTGCTCGGCGGGGCGATCGCGTTGGCGTTGTTGATCCTGCCGGTCATTATCATCACCACACGCGAATCGGTGCGGGCGGTACCGCAGGAAATTCGGTTCGGGTCGCTGGCGCTGGGTGCCACTGTGTGGCAGACCACCTGGCGGCAAACCCTGCCAGCCGCGATTCCCGGCATAGCCACCGGCACCATCCTGGGACTGTCGCGAGCGATCGGGGAAGCCGCGCCGTTGCTCCTGGTCGGCGTCGCCGTCGGCATCCGCTTCGACCCCAATGGTTTGCTCAGCGCATTCACCGCGTTGCCGATGCAGATCTACAACATGACATCCCAGTCGCGCGAGGAGTTTCGGACCGCGGCCGCGGCCGCGATCATCGTGTTGCTGGTGATGATCTTGGGCATGAACGCGTTGGCCATCGTGATCCGAAACAAATTTCAGAAGACCTGGTGAGGGGAATTATGTCCACCACACGAATCTCGGGCGACAGAATGAGCACAGAAAAGTCCAGCCTAGGAAAGCCGGGCACGCCCGCGTCAGTGAGGATTGGTTCGATAGCTATGTCATCCATGCCCGACGTCAACGTGACCACCGATCGCGACACCCCCGACCTGGGTTCGCTGTCCGATCCGGAGCGGATCGTGCCCGATCTGCCACCCGAGCCGGTGATGGAGGCGCTCGACCTCAACGTCCACTACGGAGACTTCTTGGCGGTGCACGGGGTCAACCTCTCGTTCGGGACGAATGAGATCACCGCGCTGATCGGCCCGTCGGGCTGTGGCAAGTCCACCGTGTTGCGCTGCCTGAACCGGATGAACGATCTGGTGCCCGGCGCTCGGGTTACCGGCGAGGTGACTTATCACGGTCACAACATCTACGCCAAGGGCGTCGATCCGATCGCGGTGCGCACCCACGTCGGGATGGTGTTCCAAAAGCCGAACCCGTTCCCCAAGTCGATCTACGACAACATTGCCTACGGTCCCCGGGTAACCGGGATGAAAGTCGCCGACATGGATCAGCTGGTCGAAGAGGCGCTTCGGGGCGCGGCCTTGTGGGACGAGGTCAAGGACAAGCTGAAGCAGTCGGCGTACGGCCTGTCGGGTGGTCAGCAGCAGCGGTTGTGTATCGCGCGGACCATCGCCACCAAACCCGACGTGATCTTGATGGACGAGCCGTGCTCAGCGCTCGACCCGATTGCGACCTCGCGGGTCGAGGATCTCATGTTGCAGCTCCGACAGGACTTCACGATCATCATCGTGACCCACAACATGCAACAGGCCGCTCGAGTCTCGGACCGGACCGCGTTCTTCACCGCGCGCCCCGACGAGACCACCGGCAATCGGACCGGGCTGCTCGTGGAGTACAACCTCACCAGCAAGCTGTTCACCAATCCCAATGACCAACGGACCGAGGACTACATCTCCGGCCGGTTCGGGTGAGACAGTGCGCCGTCAACCGGTGCGGCGCCTCAGCCGCACCTGACTAGCGGGCGCTGTCCAGCGGGTCCGCCCCTTGTTCCAGTGTCGCGGCTAGCTCGCTCAGTGACTTCAAGAACGTGCCGTAGCCGGGCGAAACTCGACGACCATGGCCGAGAGCTCAAGGGTGGCACAACCAGGACTGTCGAAGGCTAGGAGCGCCGACGCCGATGCTGCTCGACCAACGTGTCTTGAAGGTGCACCCCGCCGTCGTTCTGGTGCCAGTCGCCATGACTGTCCAGATGCCAGGCTTGGGTGTCCTCCGCGAATGCGATATCGAGTAGTGACCCCACCGCGTGGATGTTCCCATCGCCGGGCAGCCGTACCAAAGCCTCCACGCGCCGGTCCAGATTTCGGTGCATCAGATCCGCCGACCCGATCCACACCTGAGGCTCCCCGCCGTTCTCGAACCAGGTCACCCGACTGTGCTCGAGAAAGCGACCCAGGATCGATCGCACCTCGATGGTCTCGGACAGGCCGGGCACGCCCGGTCGCAGGGCGCAGATGCCACGCACCAACAACTGAACCGGGACCCCGGCGTGCGAGGCGAGGTAGAGCGCGTCGATCAGGCCTTCGTCGACGATCGCGTTGACCTTGATCCGGATTCGAGCCGGCTGGCCGGCCTGATGGTGCCGAATCTCGTTGTGGATCTGGTCGATCAGCCTGTTTCGGAGCGAGTCCGGGGCGACCAGGAGCTGGTCGTAGCGAGCGTTGCGGGAGAACCCGCTGAGGTTGTTGAACAGGTGAGCAACGTCCTCGCCGATCCGCTCGTCCGAGGTAATCAGACCGAGATCCTCGTACATCCGCGCGGTCTTGGGGTTGTAGTTGCCGGTACCGATATGGGTATAGCGCTTGATGCCGTCGGGCTCGTCTCGAACCACCAACGCCAACTTTCCATGGGTCTTCAGCCCGACCAAACCGTAGACCACATGGCAGCCAGCATGCTCGAGTTTGCGGGCCCACCGGATGTTGGCCTCCTCATCGAACCGGGCCTTGATCTCGACCAACACCAACACCTGCTTGCCGGCTTCGGCAGCGTCGATCAGTGCGTCGATGATCGGTGAATCTCCCGAGGTTCGGTACAGCGTCTGTTTGATAGCCAGTACGTGCGGGTCGGCGGCCGCCTGCTCGAGGAAGCGCTGCACCGAGGTGGCGAACGAGTCGTAGGGGTGATGCAGGAGCACGTCGTGGCGGCGAGCGGCCTCGAACACGTCAACCGGCTTGGCGGACTCGAACTCGGCGAGGTAGTGATGGGTGCTCGGCACAAACGCCGGGTACTTCAGCTCTTCGCGATTCAGGTCGGCAATATCGTGTAGACCGCGCAGGTCCAACGGACCGGGCAGCCGGAAGACCTCCTCGGGGGTGATCCCCAGCTCGGAAATCAGCAGATCCAGCACGTGCGGGCTGATCGAGTCCTCGACCTCGAGTCGGACCGGGGGTCCGAACCGGCGACGCAGTAGCTCCTTCTCCAGAGCAATCAACAGGTTCTCGGCATCGTCCTCCTCGACCTCGAGATCTTCGTTCCTGGTGACCCGGAAGGTGTGCGCCTGCAGCACGTCCATGCCTGGGAACAGCCGTTTAAGATGTTCGCCGATCACATCCTCCATAGGCACGAACCGCTGATTGCCGAGCGAGACGAAGCGGCTGAACGTCTCGGGCACCTTGACCCGGGCGAAGTGCTCGGTGTGCGTCTTGGGATTGCGCACCAGGACCGCCACGTTGAGCGACAGGCCGGATATGTACGGGAAGGGATGCGCCGGGTCGACCGCCAACGGCGTCAGGACCGGGAAGATCCGGTCCTTGAAGAGTCGCTTGCATCGTTTCTGCTCGTCGCGATCCAGGTCTTCCCAGCGGACCAGCACGATGCCCTCGTCGCTCAGCGCGGGCACCACGTCGTCTCGGAACACCCGCGCATGGCGTTGCATCAGGTCCCCGGCGCCTGCCCAGATCCGATCCAGAACCTCCCGGGCCAGCAGGCCGGATGCCGCCTTCACGGCAACGCCGGCGGCGATGCGGCGTTTGAGTCCGGCCACGCGGACCATGAAGAACTCATCGAGGTTGCTGGCGAAGATGGCCAGGAAACGAGCCCGTTCCAGCAGCGGCAGGCTGGCATCTTCGGCCAGTGCCAGGACTCGTTGATTGAAGTTCAGCCACGACAGTTCGCGATCGAGGAACCGGCCCGGAAATCCCGCGATAGCGGCCACCGCGTCAGGGTCGGGAATCACCCCGACCGCAGGCTGATGAGTCGGCTGAGTCGCCTGAGTCGCCTGAGTCGTCTGCACAGGCTCGCCGGGCACCGTTTGCAGCGTGGTGGTGCTTGGCGGTGTCGGCACATCAGCTGCCTGATCCGCAGGGCCGAGCCGGTGCGGGGGTACTGTGCCGTGGAGTGCAACGTGTCGTGCTTCAGGCTCGGGGTCGGACCCGGGGGCGGGCCTCGATCCGACGGCGCGCTCGGATGTCATGGCACCAGTGTGACCTATGCCCGGTCGGTTCGCAGGCGCAGCTTCAAGATGTCGACCGGGTCGGGTTTGCCCGGCGAGATCGGCACAATTCGAGACTCCTCGAACTCTTCGTCCGGGAATCGGATGTCGCGCCAATAGCCCTCGACATATGCGGCTGCGGCGTCTGCCTCCCAGTAGTTCGCCCAGCCGGTTGAACCGCCGACTTGACCTTGCGGGAGGCGACGAATCGCCGGGCGCTGCCCACCGTCCAACTCGCCCGCGCACGTCTCGCACACTGGCACCAGGCGCACCTCCTTCCCGGTCGGGGCGTATTCGCGGTTCCGCTCGCTGGGTCCATGACGGGGGTCGATGAAGCACGGTGGTGTCCGAGCCGGCTTCGCCTTGCCGAGCCTCAGCGACTCGATCACGTGAAGCTCGTAACGCAGATCGGCGATCATTCGGACGGCGCTCACGATGTCGCCCAGGGTGCGGTGCCGCGGGCTGGCCAGTTTCACGGTCCGGCCGTCAGCCGCGGCGAGCAGCCGCTTGGCCTTGGTGACCCGGGTGCTGGGCTTCACCGTGCCAGTCGCGATGTCCGGTTCCTCGGCCGGCAAGGCAGCCACCCGGAAGGACAGCTCGGACACCTCGTCGCGCAGGACCGGCGTCATCGACGTCACGATCTGATCGTCGGGAGCGGGCTCCGCGGTCGTGCGCCAGCCCCCAACTCGGAACCAACGCCGCCAAACCAGCAGAGCCGCAACCGCCAGCAGCGGCACCAACCACCACAGCAGCCATCGGTACGGAGTGCCTTGGTCCATGGCGGTGTCGACGAACCGCTTGAGGGCCGCGGGATATTGGCGAGCGCAACACTGGTTGGCCTCGGTGACCGCTTCGGCGACCGCGTCGTCGACCCGATCGGCGGCCTCGGAGTCTGCTGACTTACCGGGCCAGTATGTCGCGTCGAGGGAGCCGCTCCCGCGGTTGTCGACCAGTACGGCGTACACCCCCGGCTCGCCGACCACTCGACGCAGCTCGCGGGCGAGCTGTCGCGCGTCAAGGCGGCCGTCCCGGGTGATCGAATAGGGAAGCACGGCGATCCGGGTTGGCACTCGCGCCGCCCGGGCTGCGCCTTTGAGGCTCTTGAACTCGGCGCCGTTGAGTCGCGAGTAGGGCACCTCGCTGGCGACGTACAAGCCCGGCTCTGCCAAACGTCGCGCGGCGGTCTGGAGCTGAGCTTGCCCGGCGTCGCCGAGGCTCTCCGGTTTGTCCCGGATGCGATCGGATTGGCCAAGACTCAGGAAGCTCACCAGGAGCGCCGCGCCGATCAGGATCATCGGCAGCGGACGGCTCAGGGCTTGCGACATCGGGTTGATCAACGGTGCGCTCATTCGGCCACCGCCGGCATGGCGTCGTTGTCCTGGTGCGCCGCCGACCGGCGATAGAGCACGTGAGTATCACGGGGTTGGTGTGTGAATCCCAACGAGTGGTACAGCGCTAACGCTGGGGCGTTATCGCTCTCGACGTAAAGCACGATCTGGTCTGCTCCCCGGTCGGCGAGGTATCCCAAGCCGGCTCGGAGTAGCACGCGGCCCACCCCGCGACCGTGCGCGTGGGGTGCGACCGCAATGACATAGACCTCGCCCACGGTGCCTGCCGGCGCGAGGTAGGCGGACTCAGCGGGTGAGTGGACTTTAGTCCAGTGAAACCCGAGCACGATGCCGCGATCGTCGGTGGCCACCAACAGGCCGGCCGGGTCGAACCACGGCTCGGCCATCCGCTCGGCCAGGTTGGTCGCATCCATTGCGCCCTGTTCGGGGTGGTCGGCGAATGCGGCCGCATTGACCGCGAGTAGATCGTCGAGGTCGGTGGGCCGGTACGGCCGGACCACGACCGTGGTCGCCGGCCACCCGGTCCGGTCGCGCCAGGCGTCCGCCTGGTCGCGCGGCCGCACTCTCATGAGCCAGAGTGCGCGCGCGGGCACGAAGCCCAGGCCGGCGCCTAGTCGTCGAGCGGCGGGGTGATCGCCATATGACCAGGCGAGCCACTCGGCCGAGTCGGCGGCGGCACCGCGCACGCTCGCCGTCAGCAGGGCGGCCCCGATGCCCCGGTTCCGGGACTCGGGTCGCACGGCAAGGGTCAACTCCACGCGGGCTGATCCAACCTCGGTCGGCGAGTCGCCGACCGAGGTTAACGCGAGGGCAAATCCGTCGTCCCCGGCGACCCGCAGGAAGTCGGCTGGGCCCAGGCCGTGATTCTTCAGGCGCCGTCGGGTTGCCTCATCAACCGGGTCGATGCCGTCGCCGCGCAGACACGCTTGCCGGACTTGGTCGAGCTGCCCGGCGCCGAGCGAGGCATACTCCGAGGTCGGCGATCCAGACCGTCTCGAACTCACGACCCCCAGCGTAGTCCGCAGCCCTCGAGCTAGCCGTTGGCGCTCTCGGCGAGCGGTACCCGTGGCTGACGATTCTCGGTCGCGGTCCGGGTAACGGTTTCCTTGCGGGACATCTCCCGGTCGGGTAGGTCGCTATTGGCGAGGTCCGCGCCGGGCGGTTGACTAGCGGGCGGTTGAATAGGGGGCGTTGGTTTGCCGGAAGTCTCCTTAGCGGGCATCACGAAGCGGTAACCGACATTGCGGACCGTGCCGATCAGCGTCTCGTGTTCGGGACCCAGCTTCGCCCGGAGCCGACGTACATGGACATCGACGGTGCGGGTGCCGCCGAAGTAGTCATATCCCCACACCTCCTGCAACAGCTGCTGACGGCTGAAGACCCGGCCCGGGTGCTGCGCGAGGTACTTCAACAGCTCGAACTCCTTGAACGTCAGGTCGAGAACTCGGCGACCGAGCTTGGCGGTATAGGTGGCGTCGTCCACGATGACCTCACCTGAGCGGATCAGATGGGCTTCCGGGTCGTCGGCCTCCCGGCGGGCGCTGAGCCGACCGATAGCCAACTTGATCCGCGCTTCCAGCTCGGCCGGACCACAGGTATGCAGGACCACGTCATCCATGCCCCAGTCGTGAGTGACCACGGCCAAGCCGCCTTCGGTGACAATGAGCAGCACCGGCACGTCGGTCCCGGTGGTCCGAATCAGCCGGCAGAGGTCCCGCGCGTGGGCCAGTTCTTGTCGCCCGTCGACCAATAGCAGATCGGCGTCTGGCGCTTCCAGGAGTGCGGCCCCCTCGGGGGGGAGGACTTTGACGGTGTGGCCCAACAGGCCCAAGCCCGGGAGCACTTCGAAGGACGGCTGAAGTCCGCGAGTTAGTAGGAGCAAGGCGCTCATCTGCGCTCCTCCCGGGGGTAGGTAGCCAGTACCGCGGGGTTGACTGGGGGAGATACTGGTCTAGATGACGGAGGATATCGTGTTGTGAGTGCCGAAAGCGAAAACGTGCGGACCAACTCGGTGACCGAGAGACCGGCCTTAGGGCAGGTGGTCGTGCGCTACTGGGCGGCCGCGCGGGCGGCGGCCGGCGTCGAATCGGACACCCTTTCGGTTGCCGGACCGGTATCGCTGGCCGAGGTTCGTCAGCTGGTGGCCGCGCGCCATCGCGACTCTCGACTGGCCGACGTGCTGAAGGTGTGTGCCGTCCTGGTGGGTGACGCACCGGTAGCGTCGGCCGAGCCCGCAACCGTGATCATCGCTGCCGGCTCGACGGTGGAGTTTCTGCCGCCGTTCGCGGGCGGCTAGCGCCGACCGCTACTGGGGTCGCCGACGGTCAGCCGCATCGGGTTCGCCAGCGGGAATTCCGCGGTGAGGCCGAGCGTTGGCTGTCTTATGACCGCTGGCCAGTGGGTGCTTCTCGCGGCTCTTGCGCTAGCGATGGTGTGGGGCTGTTACCGCTCGGCTGCCGATGGTCGGTTTCGCGGCACCCGTCGGGTGCGCGGGGTCACCGGCACCGCCACGGCCGTCGTGTCCGAGACCGCCCT
>JBOFLH010000110.1:0-13015 GCA_051657765.1 Nocardioides sp.
GCGGCCGCCGGCGCTCGCCTGCTAACCACACCAGTTCACGACGAAGGCTGGGATCTGGAGACGTGTGCGGCCACACTACGGCGAAGCCGACCGGCCATGGCCTACCTGATCGCGGACTTCCAGAACCCCACCGGCCGACTGATGAGCGAGGCGGAGCGCACCAGCCTGGCCTCCGTCCTGGCGCACACCCGGACCACCGCCATGGTCGACGAAGCGCACCACGGACTGGCCTTGGACGGCCCCGAGGTGCCGCCGCCGTTGGCTGCCTACCTGGCTGCGGCCGGCGGAGAAGCAATCACCGTGGGCGGTATCAGCAAGCTTTTCTGGGGCGGACTCAGAGTCGGCTGGCTGCGTGCGCCCCTCTCCCGGATGGCCGCCTTGACCGAGGCCAGATTGACGATGGACCTCGGCGTCCCAGTGCTGGAGCAGTTGGTGACCATCCGGCTCCTCGCCGACCCGGACGAGGCCCTGACAGCTCATCGGCTCCGGCTACGCGAGCAACGCGACGCGCTGACTAGCGCCCTGGCTGCGCGCTTGCCGGACTGGTCTTTCCGGGTCCCCAGTGGAGGACTCGCCTTGTGGTGCCGATTGCCGCTTCCGCACGCGGTCGCCGTATCGATCGCCGCCGAAGAACGCGGGGTGGTTGTCGCACCCGGACCTGTGTTCGCTCCATACGGCGGTCTGGCCTCGCGACTGCGGATTCCGTTCACCCGGCCGGTCGACGAACTCACGGTGGCCGTCGATCGGCTGGCCGACGCCTGGGTCGCCGTGCTCGCCGACACCGACTCGCGCGAGTCGAGCAAGGCGGGCGAGCCGGGCGTCCGACGAAACCGTGGCCCGGACCAGCGCCGCGTCATGGTTGCCTAGTCCGGGAGCGTTTCCGTGCTGGCGCACAGCCGGCGCGCACCCCAGAGCCCCGCCGAGCCGCAACGCGCGTAAACCACCAGCCCCAGCAGCGCGGTGACCGCGGTGACGGGTGCGAGATCGTCACCGTGACCGGCCAGATAGAGGTAGTTGACCTGCCACGGAATCACCCCGGGCGCACTCGCTATCATCGCCGCGCCGAGCGGCAACAGCCAGCCGCGACCCAACCCGACCACGCCGGTGCCGAGCAGGGTCAGCGCGGCGTAGCAGGCGGAGTCGCCGATCACCAGGCCGGACGGAACCCAGCGAGGCAGCGCGGCCAGGCTAGCCAGCAGCACCACCAGGACGAGGAACACCACTCCGGTGGCTACCCGGTACGCCGCCAGCTCACGCGCGGCGCCGGCCAGCAGCTGCGCCGGCCCTTCCTCCAGCAGGCCGGCGGTGATCGCGACCGGCACAACCAGCCCGACGACGACGCCGGAGTTGACGAACTGACCCGCCGCCTCATACGGGAACTGCAGGGGCAGGGTGATCAACGCGAAGCTGGTGACCACCCCCCAACTGACCGCAACTAGGCTCAGCCAAGCCACCGCGATCCGGTGCCCAGCCAGCCAGATGCCGATCACCTCACTGTGCGAGTTCATCGAACGCGCTCCAGGGCAACGTGCCGGCGCGGATCTGCGTTGCGTGCCGAGCGAACCAGGCCGCGCGAGCGGTGTCGTCGAGCTCCGCGAATCGCGCGAGCGCCGGCTCATGCTTCTCGAAACTCATCAATCGCCCGTCCAGCGTCGCGGCGCCGGCCTCCGCCGAGCCGTCGATGGGCACGTCCAGCGTCTGCTGGAACCAGCGTTGCAGACCTTCGGCCGGCACGGCCTCGGTGCGCCGGGGCGGCGGCTTTCCCGGCGTGACCGGTGGCAATGGGAACAGCTGCCGCGACCGTCCCTCTACCAACGAGTTCCAGGACAACTGGGTCTCACCGGACAAAACGCCGACTTCGGAGAAGAACACCACCTCCGCGCCGGCGGCCTGGGCGCGGCGCACGGTGGCGGCCAAGTGCCGGTCAGCCGACGGGGTCCCGGCGGCCTCGTCGTCGATGTACCATGCCGTCGCCGGCACCAGGCCGCGCAGCGGCTCATTGGACATCCGCAGCCGGCGTTGGAACACGGGGCGTAGATAGGCCTTGGCGACCGATAGACACACGACGGGCTGGCCGCTGGTCACACAGGTCAGCCGGGTCTGCGCGGCATCCACCACCCGGCCGTCGTAGCGGACATAGAGCAGCGGGGCCGCGCCCAGTCCGGCCAGCCAGAGCGCGGCCAGCGCGACTCGGCCCTGCTGTGACCGCGCCAGGACCACCGCCGCCACCACCAGCCCCCAGACCGCGGCCTGGTAAGGTACACCCACGCCTGCAACCGATCGAAGGTCATCGATCGCTCGTCGATCGGGGTTAGCCCGATGAGCAGAAACTCGGCGTTGAAGCTCAACACCCCGAGCATGACGTAGGTCAGGATCGCGACGATCGGCGCCACCAGCTTGCCGGGAACCACCGAGGGCACCTTGCGCCCGACCAGGGTCCCGATCGCCAGGCCCCCCACCACGATTGCGAGCTGCGCCAGCACCGGTAGTGGAGTCAGCGAGCCGGCATGCGGCACCAGCGCGGTGGCTAAGTAGGCCGGCGCCGCGCCGAGCGCAAAGCCGGCCGCCACCCAGCTGGCTGCCTCACCGACCTGCCAGGCCACCACCACGGACGCGGACCGGCCGGCGCCGGCAGTCAACAGCTCCAGGCCATTGCGCCGTTGGGACACCCCGAGCCAGGCGCCGATCCCCACTGCCGCGGGCAGGCCGAGAATGAGCGCCACGCCCACCGTGTGTTGGGTTTCTCGCCACACACCCAGCCAGGTGGTCCACTCGCCGACATAGCCGAGGAATACCGCGATCGCCATGGTCGAGGTCGCGGACGCGCACTGCTGCAGCGTCAGCGATCTCACTGGGGACCGGACCCGAGGTGATCCTCGCCGACGACGTCCAAGAAGCCGCGGCGCAGCACGTTGTCCGGGCCCAAAGAGCGGCCGCGAGCGCGCAGGGCGTCCATCGGCCCGTCGAAGCGCACGCGGCCCCGGTCCAGCACGATGACCTGCTCGCCGAGGGCATCGGCATCCTCCAGCAGGTGAGTGGACAGCAGCACCGCACACCGGTCGGCGAGACCGCCGACAATGCCGTGGAACGCGTTGCGTTGTTCCGGATCGAGACCCACCGTCGGCTCGTCCAACACCAGGAACCCGGGATCGTGCACGATGGCTTGGGCAATGCCGGCCCGGCGTAGCATGCCGCCGGAGAGCTGCCGAAGCCGACGCCGGCTTTGGTCCGTTAGGCCAGTGCGACCCAACGCGCTCGACACTGCCGCGGTGAGTTCGGCCGAGCCCAGACCCTTCAACCAGGCGGCATACCCGACATAGTGCCGAACACTCATCCCGCCCGGCGCATTAAACGCCTGCGGCAACCACCCGGTGTCACGATGGTGACGGCGACGCGACCCGCGGTCGGCCACCGCCACCGACCCACGGAGCAGCTCGCCGGTGTCCGGTGCCTCCACCCCGGCAATCACCCTGGCCAGGGTGGATTTGCCCGCGCCATTGCGGCCCAAGAGCACGGTGACCCCGGGCGGGACCGTCAGCGAGACGCTGTCCAGCGCGCGGACCGTGCCGTAGGCGCGGGACACGTCGTGGAGTTCGACTTGGCTCGCGGTGGCGGTCGCGTGCCCGGCGGTCAGAAGTTCTCCCGGGCCATGGAGCCGCACCCGTCGGGCAGGAGTCGTCGATAGCGGCATATCTTCCAGCCGGCCGCGTCGGCGCTCGGCGGAATGGGCGAAAGCTGGCCACACGCACCCCCCACGTTCTGCGAGGTGCGGTCGTCGATGATGCGGCTGATCCGATTGCAGGTGTAATCCGGGTAGAAGTTGTAGATCACGATGCCGCGGTAGTAAATCCGATTGCCCAGCGTGGACTTGAGGGTGCCATCCGAGCGAAAGCTCTGGTCGCCTGAATCGGTGATGTATTGCGAACCCGAGCCATCGTTGGAGGACACACTCACCGCCCACGCGGCAGTCGGCACCGCCACTATCGCGAGGGTGGTGGCGATCATCTGGAGTAGTCGGAGAATCTTCATCGTGCCCACCTTTCGGTTGGCATGCGGTTGGCATGCGGTTGGCATGCGGTTGGCATCACGCTATCGGCTGACCAAACCGGACCAGACCACAACGTCGCCAGGTGAGATGGGCGTGCCCCGAGGTAGCCGATCCGCCCGGACCAAGTTCGCAGGGCCAGTTCGCCGGCGCTCGTCGGGCCCATTCGTCAAGCTAGGTCGACGGCGCGAACCGAGGTCGCCTCGATCGCGGCCTCGATTTCCAGCAAGGTATCGGCGGGAATCGCCGAATCCACGGACAGGGCCACCAGCGCCGGCCCGCCCTTGGCGTCGCGCGCCACCTGCATCGACGCGATGTTCACCCCTGCGTCGCCCAGGATCCGGCCCAGGACCCCGACGACCCCGGGCCGGTCGTGGTATGAGAAGAACGCCAGGTGGTCGGTGGGTTCGATGTCGACGGCCAGCCCATTGACCTCGACCAGCCGCTCCCGTTGGGCGATGCCCACCAAGGTGCCGCTGCAGGACACCTGGGACCCGTCCGCGAGGGTGCCCCGCACGGTGATGAGGTTGCGGTGATCCGGGCTCTCCGCATCGCAGACCAGCCGCACCTCGGTGCCTCGCTCGGCGGCCATCAACGGCGCGTTCACATAAGAAACCGACTCGGGCACCACATCGGTGAACACACCCTTCAGCGCGGCCAGTTCGAGCACTTTGACGTCGTATTCACTGATCTCCCCGCGCACCTCGACGTCGATGTTCTGGGCCACCTCGCCGGCCAGCGCGGTGAACACCCGACCAAGTTTCTCTGTCAACGGAATCCCCGGGCGCACGTCTTCGGCGATCAGGCCACCTTGCACGTTGACCGCGTCCGGCACCAGCTCTCCGGACAGCGCCAACCGCACCGACTTGGCCACCGCGACACCGGCCTTCTCCTGGGCCTCGTCGGTGGACGCACCCAGGTGCGGGGTGGCCACAACGTTCTCCAACTCGAACAACGGGCTGTCGGTGCAGGGCTCAGTGGCGAACACGTCCAGGCCGGCCGCGGCCAGCCGCCCCTCCTTCAGCGCGGCGAACAACGCGGCTTCGTCGACGATTCCACCCCGAGCGGCGTTCACAAGAACCAGAGACGGCTTGACCTTCGCGAGTTCCTCAACACCGATCAGCCCGGCGGTCTCCGGTGTCTTGGGCAGGTGCACCGACATGAAGTCCGACTCTGCTAGCAAGGTGTCGAGGTCGACCAACCGCACCCCCATCTGGGCGGCCCGCCCAGCCTGGACATACGGATCGTAGGCAATGACCGTCATCCCGAAGGCGTTCAGCCGCTGAGCGACCAGCACGCCGATCCGACCCAGACCGACGATGCCGAGGGTCTTTTCGTACAACTCGATGCCGGTGTACTTCGACCGCTTCCACTCGCCATTGCGCAACGCCGCGTGGGCGGGGCTGATATGCCGAGCCGCGGCCAGCATCAGACCGACCGCGATCTCGGCGGCGCTCACGATGTTGGAGGTAGGCGCGTTGACCACCATCACTCCGCTCTGGGTCGCCGCCTTGACGTCGACGTTGTCAAGACCGACACCAGCCCGCGCAACCACTTTCAGCTGGCCGGCGGCGGCCAGCGCCTCAGCGTCGACCTTGGTGGCGGATCTGATCAAGATCGCGTCGACATCGGTGATCGCGGCGAGCAAGGCGGGCCGATCGGCACCGTTGCAATGGCGAATCTCGAAGTCTGGTCCGAGCGCCTCGACGGTGGCGGGGCTGAGCTCTTCGGCGATCAATACGACAGGTCTAGTCACAGCGGTGTCCTCATAGTCGATGAACGGTTCCCCGGGAGCTGGTGGCCGACACGATGGTCAGTGGAATCTCGCCAACTTGGGCGACCGCAGACGGCCAGCAGACGCGGGGGTGCACGACACTGTGCGCAACAAAGCCAGCCTACTCGAACAAGGCCTGACCGACGTATTCCTGCGCGCCGATGCCTGGCGGTACGGCGAACAAGGCCGAGCCGGTGAATCTGAGATACTCCATCAGCGTGTCCAGCTTCGCCATCTTGTGCTGGACCGGAATGAACTGGGTGCGCGGGTCGCGAACGAACGCCACGAAGAACAGCCCCGCGTCGAGGCCACCGATATCGTTGCTGCCGTCCACGAAGTTGTAACCCCGGCGCAGCATTCGCATCCCACCGTTGTGGTCGGGATGTACGACGGCGACGTGCGAGTCCACGGGCACGACCGGCGAACCTCGCCCAGGTCCGGTCGCAGGGCCGGACCCTGACGCAGCATCGCCCGGACGGGCCCGCCCCATCATCTCGAAGTCCGGCTGATCGAACTCGGTCCCGCCCGATAGTGGCGCGCCCTCGGCCTTGGTTCGACCGATGAACAACTCCTGGTCGCCCAACGGTTGCCGGTCCCACACTTCAACCGTCATGGCGATCCGACGCGTCACCAGATAGCTGCCACCGGCCAGCCAGTCGCCGTTCGGGTCGTCGCCGTCGGCAACCCATACGAATTCGTCCAGTGCCTCGGGCTCCTCGGCTTTGACGTTCATGGTGCCGTCCTTGAATCCGAACAAGTTGCGTGGCGTGGCTTGAGTGGTGCTCGTCGACGACGTACGACCGAAGCCCAGCTGCGACCAGCGAACCGACACCACTCCGAAACCGATCCGGGCCAGGTTCCGGATGGCGTGTACGGCAACCTGAGGGTCGTCGGCGCACGCCTGGACACACAAGTCGCCGCCGCTGCGTTCGGTCCCCGGCAGGTCGCCGGCGAAGCGGGGCAGCGGCACGAGAGCGGCGGGCCGGCGCGCGGCCAACCCGAATCGGTCCTGGCCCGCCGCATCGACGAACAGGGTCGGCCCGAAGCCGAAGGTGATCGTCAACCCGGCCTGATGCAGACCGATAGCTTCCCCGGTGTCGTCGGGCGGCACGTCGTAGTCACCGGCCACCGGGCCGACCGGGCCGGCGCCCTGTCCGGCAGTCATCCGCGCGGCCGCTTCGGTCCATTGCCGAAGAAGGTCGATCAGTTCTTCTCGAGACTCGGTGATCACGTCGAAGGAGGCGAAGTGCAGCCGATCCTGGGCTGGCGTCACGATGCCGGCCTGATGAGTCCACCGGCCACGCCGACCGCGGCCGCGGTGCCCCCCAGCAGCCGCCGTCGAGATACCCGAGCCGGGGCTTCGGTGACTGGTCGCACCGGTTCGACGCCGCTCGGTGACGCTTCGTTCGCCGTGGTCAAGGAACGACCACCGCGGTGACCTCCGACAGCGGTTCGGACAGGGCGTTCACCGCGTCCGCAAGTTTCTTGATCTCCGCCTTCGTCAACTCGTCATAGCCCCGGAAGCCTTTCCCCCGGCGTTGTGCGCTCAGCAGCTGCTGTAGCTCCTCGAACCGGGTGTCGAGGGTTTGCACCAGCTCTGGGTCATTGCCCTCGATTATCGGCTCCAGTGCTTCGAATGCCTCGTAGGCGCCATCGACGTTGGCCTGGAAGTCCCACAGGTCGGTCCGCGACCAGTACTCCTCCTCGCCGGTGATCTTTCCGGTGGCCACCTCTTCGAGCAGCCCACGGGAACCGTTCGCGAGCTGATCGACGGTGAAGGACAGTTCGCCGATGCGTTCTTCGAGGGTGACCGTGTTCGCGACCAGGTCGTCGCCGTAGATCCTGCGTTCTCGCTCAGTTAGCGGCGAGTAGTCCACGGCGCGTTGCGGCCAAAGGTCTTTCTCGATGCGGTGCCAACCGGTCCACTTCTGGCCGGGTTCGAGGTCGGCCTCGCGAGCGTCGAGCAGCGGGTCGAGGTCTGCGAACGACTCGGCGACAATCTCGATGCGCTCCCAGTGGGTCCGGGCCTGCGGGTAAAGAGACCGCGCAAGGTCGTCCTTGCCTGCGGTGTATGCCGCCACGAACTCCTTGGTCTTGTCCAGCAACTGCTCGGCCTCGCCATAGACATAACCCTGGTAACGCTCGGTTGCCTGTTCGATGAGCTCGTCGGTGGCGATCGGCGCCACTGCGGCGCCGGAGTCCGAGACTTCGAAGTCCACGCGGATTCCGTCTCCGGCCATACCCGGCTTGCAGGCCGCGACGTAGGTTCCCGCCGGCGCCGCCACCACCATGTCCCGGCTCAGGCCGGGACCGATGTTCTCGGCTTCGCTGACGATGCGTTCACCGTCTTCGCCGTACAAGTAGAACTCGGTGACGTCGCTGCCGGTGTTCTTGATGGTAAAGGTCAGCGAGCCCGACTGCGCCGACTCCTCGGACAACAGGCAGGCGTCATCGGAGGATTCGACGGTGATGGTCCGCTCTTGCTTGCTCGCCGCGGAGTCGCTTCCCGACGTCGCGTTTTCGGTGCACGCCGACAGGGCAGCGCTGAGCATGGCCGCGAGTGCGACCGCCGCCGACATCCGACGGGTTCCGGGCATGGGTATCCTCCTGGTCGATCAAACGAATAAGAAAGTGGTGGTCAGAACCCGACAAACGTGGGGTCACACTCGGAGTGACTGTTGCTCCGACTCGGCGGGCCGGCCGGGCTTCGGCCAAACCTGGCGCAGAAACAGCGTCAGGGTCACCACCAGGTATGCCAGCCAGGCCATCCCCTCCAGGACCGAGGTCCGCGGCGAGAAGTTGAAGAAGCCCTTGAGGAGGGTGGCGTACCAGGTGCCGGGTTGAATGGTGCCGGACACGTCGAACAACAAACTGTTCAAGCCGGGCAGCACGCCGGCCTCTTGCAGGTCGTGCACACCGTAGGACAACACGCCGGCCGCCACCACGATCAGGAAGACGCCGGTCCAGGTGAAGAACTTGGTGAGATTGATTTTCAGCGCGCCGCGGTAGATCAACCAGCCCAGCACCACCGCGGTGCCGATCCCGAGACCGGCCCCGGCCAGCGGTACCCAATCTGAGCCGGCTCCAACCGAACCGTCGCTGCTGGCGCCGGCTTTGGTGGCCGCCCACAGAAACAGGGCTGTCTCCAAACCTTCGCGTCCCACGGCCAGTGCGGCGACGACCGCCAGCGCGGAACGCCCGGCACCAGCGGCCGCGTCGACCTGTTTGCGCAACTCGGCGCTGATCCCCCGCGCGGCCCGAGCCATCCAGAAGATCATCCAGGTCACGAAGCCGACTGCGACCAGGCTCAACACGCCGCCGATGAGCTCCTGGGCTTCATAGGTGAGGCCCCGGGGACCGAAGGTCAGCAACGCCCCGAAGGCGAGGCTGACGCCGACCGCCAACCCCACTCCCGCCCAGATCCGTGGCAACAGCTCGCGGCGCTCGGTCTTGACCACATAAGCGATCAGGATGCTCACGATGAGTGCCGCTTCGAGACCCTCGCGTAATCCGATCAGATAGTTGGCAAACATCGTTCCTCCAGCCCCCGAGCCCGTCGTCATGTAGAAGTTAGGTAGACCTAATTAGGCCTGCCTAACCTAACACATGTCGGTTGGCGGGTAAACTCGGCCTAGCCGCCACGAGCCACGAGCCACGAGCCACGAGCCCAGTCTTGGGGGCCACCGGATAGTAGCCCCCAAGACCAAGAGGTGCGGCTCGCCAAGTAACGAGCAATCGGCTAGTCGGAGGAAGGCGTCAAGCCCGCCACCGCGCACGCGTCGCCTTGCTGGGCGGAATCGTAGGCCACTAACCACGTCTCATCACTTCGCACGCTCACCTGCAGCACCTTTGACTTCAGGATGGAGTCGGCCTGCAATGTGAACCGATAGTCAGTGCCGCTTCTACCGAAGTCGACGCCGGTCTGCCCGAAGTCACAGCCGTCGGCGAAATCCGGGGGAAGCACCTCGTCGGCATCGTCGCCCTCGGCGCTACCGGCGATGGCGAGACTCGAGTTCCCCGATCCGTCGCCCGGCAGCCGAATCGCGTCGTCTGGGTCAGCGTCATACTCCACCCGAGCGGTTACGCCCTTCTCAGCCAAGGCTGCTTCCAGCTCGTTGGCGTCTTCGAGCCGGTGAATGGTCACCACGATGTCGCCGTCGGCAGCCTTAGCGACCGCAAAGGCCGGACTGCTGCCCCACTGTAGGCTGGCCAGCGACGCGACCGCCACCACCGCGGACGCAGCCGCTACCAGGCCAATCCTGCGCACTCCTCGGGGCTTTCGCGCCGCGTCAGGCCCCGGCGTCGAACCCTCCGCCAACTCGGTTTCGGCGAGCGACCGATCAGCGACGAACAGCTGGAGTTCGGCCAGTAAGTTGGTCTCGAATTCGCCCAAAGGTCGGTGCGCGCCCGTCCTATCTGACGTGCCTTCATCTCGCTGGGTATTCATTTCACGATCTCCTCGGTGAGTATGCTCGGCCGATCGGCCGGGCGATGGTGTTGAACCAGGTGACGACTGCGATGCAGCCGGACCCGCGCGGTGGCCGGCTTCACCCCCAACACCTGAGCCGCCTCGGCAACGGTCAAGCCATCAAGCGCCACCAACTCGATCAGCGCACGGTCCGCCGCCGATAGCGCGGCCAACCCGTCGTACATAGTTGATAGGCCGCGTTCGGCGTCGATCCGCTCCTCGATGCGTTGAACAGAGTCGGGACCCAGCAGGCGCCGGCCCGAGATTCGACTCACCGCGCGCAACTCGCGAGCCCGGCTTCGGGCCTCGTCCGCTACCACGTTGCGGGCGATGCCGTAGAGCCAACCCACCGCCGAGCCCCGACTGGATCGATAGCCCTCGGCGCCCTCCACCGCAGCCACGAAGATGTCCGCAGTGAGATCCGCCACCAGATGCGGGTCGGAAACCCGGCGGGCAACGTAACCCTGAATGCGGTCGACGTGCTCGCGATAGAAGGCTTCCAGAGCGGCCGGATCGCTACCTATCGAGCGCACTCTGTGGTCGGGTTTCATGTGAGTACTTCGCCGATCACTCGTGCAGCGTTACCTCGCGGACTAGACCGGCATCGACACCGGACCCACATCAGCTCCAGCCACACCGAACGGGCCGGGCTCCGGCGGCCGGCGGCCTTCCTCGGCGACGACCCACGAACAGCCCACGCGAGAACAGGCACCGAGTTCGCTGAAGCCTTCGCCGACCCGGCAACCCACACCATTACAATGCCGACACAATGCCGACGCCGTCGGACCGCACCCGGGTTCAACGGTGCTGACGATATGCAACCCGGAGAACGCCGTCGACGGCCGGGATCTCGCCCGCGCTGGGTCACGACCAAGCGTTGCCGAACAACCTGGCGGCCGAAGCGCTGGCCAAGGTGCTCACCCTCGGCCCGTTGTTCGATCAGTTTCGCGGACTGGGCTAGACGCCAGATCGGCCGTGATCGTCCCCGGACTGGAACCGACATCGAGCAATCGCTGGCCCCCGGCCAGGCGCGGCATGAGGTATGCCGCCGAGTTGGCCGCGGTCCGGCACCGATGCGAACGCAGCACACTCTTCGTGATGACCGTGGCTGTAGCGATGCCCTTCGCCGGCACGGGCTCCGCTAGCGACCGGCGCTGCCGTCGACGTAGTCAGTATCGTGACTTTTCACCCACGCCATCAACTTGCGCAGCTCACGACCGGTCCCTTCGATCGGGTGCTGCTCGCCCTTGGCACGCAATGCCTGAAACTCGGGTCCGCCGGCGTCCTGGTCGTCGATGAATCGCTGCGCGAACGAGCCGTTCTTGATATCGGCCAATACCGCCTGCATGTTCTCCTTCACCCGCTCGTCGATGACCCGCGGGCCGGAGACGTAGTCGCCGTACTCCGCGGTGTCGGAGACGGACCAACGCTGCTTGGCGATGCCGCCCTCATACATCAGATCCACGATCAGCTTCAGCTCGTGCAGGCACTCGAAGTAGGCCACCTCGGGCTGATAGCCGGCCTCGGTGAGCACCTCGAAGCCGTACTGCACCAGCTGTGACGCACCGCCGCAGAGCACGGCTTGTTCGCCGAACAGGTCCGTCTCGGTCTCCTCGGTAAAGGTGGTCTTGATCCCGCCGGCCCGCAACCCGCCGATGGCCTTCGCGTAGGACAACGCCAGCGGCCACGCCTTGCCGGACTCGTCCTTCTCCACCGCCACCAGCACCGGCACGCCACGTCCGTCGACATACTCGCGGCGCACCAGGTGTCCGGGGCCCTTCGGCGCGACCATGATCACGTCGACGCCGGGCGGCGGCGTGATATAGCCGAAGCGGATGTTGAACCCGTGGCCGAAGACCAGCGTGTCACCCGGAGTGAGGTTGGGCTCGACCGCCTCGGCGTACAACGTCCGCTGCACGTGATCGGGGGCCAGGATGACAATCACGTCGGCTTCTTCCACCGCCTCCGACGGGGTCAACACGCGCAATCCCTCCGCCTCGGCCTTGGCCCGGCTTGCCGAGGTCGCCAACAGGCCGACCCGGACATCAACTCCCGAGTCGCGCAGCGACAACGCATGTGCGTGGCCCTGGCTGCCGTAGCCCAACACCGCCACGTTCTTGCCTTGGATCAGGCTCAGATCCGCGTCGTCGTTGTAGAACATCTCAGCCATTCGAGGCTCGCTTTCTGATGGTTGATCGTTAGTTGGATGAAGCAATAGAGTCGGGTCCGCGACCGATGGCGACCATGCCCGACTGAACCAGCTCGCGGATACCAAATGGTCCCAGAATCTGCAGCAGGTCGGCCAACTTGTCCGCGTTTCCGACCGCTTGAATGGTGACCGCGTCGAGCGAGACGTCGACCACCTTGGCCTTGAAGAGCTGCACCGCGTCGAGCACCTGGGCGCGCGTTTGGGTGTCGGCCCCGACCTTGACCAGCAACAACTCGCGCTTGATCGACGACGGACCAGGCAACTCGACGATCTTGATCACCTCGACCAGCTTGTTCAACTGCTTGGTGACCTGATCCAACGGCAGCTTGTCCACGTTCACCACGATCGTCATCCGTGAGGTCGCTGGGTCCTCGGTGGGTCCGACCGCCAAGCTATCGATGTTGAAGCCGCGCCGACTGAAAAGGCTGGCGACCCGTGCCAGGACACCCGGCTTGTTCTCGACCAAAACCGACAATGTGTGTTTTCTCATCGTGCCGCCTCCCGGCGAGTTCGCAGTTC
>JBOFLH010000111.1:0-11064 GCA_051657765.1 Nocardioides sp.
CGCGATGATCGTGTCGACCAGCGCGGCCGGTCGAGCGTCAGGTCGCCCGGTGGGCGCAGTCATACCGAACGCTCCGCGAGGTCGCCCACCAGTCGGTACGTCGTGGTGCGTTGGCACGCCGGTCGACCAGCCAGCGCGGCCATCGCTTCGAGTTCGGCGACCTCTCGGTGTGAGCCGTGTCCCGAGCCGGCCATCCGACTGATCGTCTCCTCCATCAGGGTGCCACCCAGATCGTTGACTCCCCCGTTCAGCAGGCGGGCGCAGGCCTGCGTACCGAGCTTCACCCAGGAGCATTGAATGTTGTCGATCAACCCATCAAGCATGATCCGGGCCACCGCATGCACGGCCCGATTGTCTCGCCGCGTCGGTCCCGGCCGAGCCACCCCGGCCAGATAGATCGGGCTCGATTGATGCACGAACGGCAGCGGCACAAACTCGGTAAATCCACCGGTCTCTCGCTGAATGCCCGCGAGGGTGCGCAGGTGACTCACCCAGTGACCGGGATGGTCGACATGGCCGTACATCATCGTGCTGGTGGTAGGCATACCCAACTGGTGGGCCGTGGTCACCACCTCCACCCATTGCGCGGTGGGCAGTTTTCCCTTGGTCAGGATCCACCGAACCTCGTCGTCGAGAATCTCGGCGGCTGTGCCGGGGAGTGAGTCTACCCCGGCCTCGCGCAACGAAATGAGGAAATCGGCTATCGAGAGCCCGGTGCGAACCACCCCGTTCATGACCTCCATCGGGGAGAACGCATGGATATGCAGCTCGGGGGCGGCTTCGGCGATCGTACGGGCGATATCGAAGTAGCCGGTGCTTGGCAGTTCGGGATCAATGCCACCTTGCACACACACTTCGGTGGCGCCCGCTTGGCGCGCATAGACGGCCCGGTTCGCGATGTCAGCCAGGGATAGCGAATAGGCGTCCGCGTCGGTCTTGCGTTGCGCAAACGCACAGAATCGGCATCCGGTGTAGCAGACGTTGGTGAAGTTGATGTTCCGGTTCACGACATACGTCACGGTGTCCCCCACCGCCTCGCGACGAAGATCGTCGGCCAGCGCGCACACCGCATCCAGCGCCGCGCCCTCTTCGGCGGTGATCAGGGCCATCGCGTGGGTGTCCGTCACGTTCCGCGAGACGGCCTCGGCGGCGCGCAGAGCGGCCAATACGTCGGCCGGGACGCGACTGGGGCCCGAAGACCTGGCGCCCGAGGATCTGCCAGGCACGGGCTCGCGCGTGGCCCGCTGGGCGTCGGCGCGTACTGTTGCCCAGTCTCCGTAGACCGCGTCGAAGTCACCACGACGATCAGCCAGCCGGCCCGCGCTGTCGATGGATTCGCCTAGGTCGACCCGGCCCTCGCTATCACGCCGGCCCGCTGGCTCATGCCAGGGCAGGCCGACTGGCGACCTGGCGGCGGCCAGACCGTCAGGTCCGCGCAATGCGGACACGTGGGCGCGCAGTCGCGGATCCAGCCACGGGACGTCGAGATAGGGCGGGTAGGCCGTGAGCCGTTCGCGCAAAGTGAAGCCGCCATCCGCGCACAGCGCCGCCAACGCGGCAACTTCCGGCCAGGGCCGTTCGGGGTTCACATGGTCCGGGGTGAGCGGACTGATCCCACCGAAGTCGTCGATTCCGGCGTCGAGCAGGGCGCGACACTCGGCGAGTGTGACCAGGTTGGGCGGCGCCTGAATCCGCATGCCCGGGCCTAGCAGCACGCGGCTGGTGGCAATCGTGGCCAGATACTCCTCGAGCCCCAGATCGGCGACATGACGCATCGGGGTCTCGGGTTTAGCCCGGAAGTTCTGCACGATGACCTCTTGAATTCCGCCGTACGCCCGGGAAATCCGGCGCAGTTCCACGATCGATTCGGCCCGCTCCGCGACGGTCTCGCCGATGCCGACGAGCAGCCCGGTGGTGAACGCGATCGCTAGCCGACCGGCGTCTTCCAGGACCCGCACTCGTACGGCTGGGTCCTTGTCCGGCGACCGATGGTGGGCGCCGTCACGGGCTTCGAAGAGCCGACGCGATGTGCTCTCCAGCATCATCCCCATCGACGGCGCCACCGGCTTGAGCCGGCTCAGCTCCGCCCAGGTCAACACGCCTGGGTTGAGGTGCGGGAGCAGCCCGGTCTCCTCCAATACCGCGATGGCCATCGCCCGCAGGTACTCCAGTGTCGATTCGTAGCCGGCGGCGGACAACCACTGGCGGGCCTCCGCCCAGCGGTCTTCGGGCCGGTCGCCGAGGGTGAACAGCACCTCCTGGCAACCCATGGCCGCGCCCGCGCGGGCAATTGCGAGCACCTCGTCCTTGCTGAGGTAGGGCGCCTGACCGGCTGCCGCGAGTGCGCCGGGGACGGCGACGAACGTGCAATAGTGGCATCGATCCCGGCACAGCCTCGTCAACGGGATGAACACCTTGCGCGAATAGGTGATCACGCCCGGGCGCCCGGCGTCGGCCAAGCCGGCATCGCGGGTGTGTCGGGCGACGCTGCACAGTCGGTCCAGCTGTTCATCGCGGGCCTGCAACAGCGCGGTAGCCTCCGCTAGGTTGACCGGCTTGGCCGCTTCCGCCCGCCGCAGGACTCGGTCGATCTCCCGAGCAAGCTCCGGCGGTGTCGGCATAGGGTCAGTATGCGGTCCGCCGAGTTGGATTGGCTCACGAGGTCGGCGCCCGCCGCCGCGTTCTCCCTGGTTTGCGGGCGACCCCGACGACCGAGCCGAGGACCATCTCGACCCGGATTGCGCACGGGTTGACCATCGATGCCGGCGCAGGCCACTACGTCGTGCACGCCCGCGCCCCCTAGGACGCCGGCAACCCACCACGCCGTCGGCGTCACTGAAAGCTGACGAACCGGATGGCGGTGCTGAGTCGGCGCACGTCAGCCGCGCGCATCCGGGGCCGGTCCTCGTCATAGAACAGTTTGAAGCCAAGGGTGAACTGCCGCGGTCGCGCGATAGCTCGGAAGGTCCCGATCTTCTGCCCCGGGTTTCCGAAGCCATCGACATGTTGAATCATCGCGAGGCCCGGCCGGGCCTTGATTCGACCGATATCGCGGATCATGGACGCACGGAATTGATGCACGATAAGGGCCTTCTCCGGCAGACCCTTGCGCCGAATCATTGCGGCCAGCCAGCCGGAGACCCGGTTCACCTCGTCGGCGCCGACCGAACCGATCACTTGACCCGGCACTTGACGAGGGCCCATTCGCCACTCAGGGTCCAGTGCTAGGCCGACCCAGGGGTCGGCGAGTGCCCAGTCCCACCGCTTGGCCACCTCTGCGAATGACGCCCGCCCGGGCTGCAGGTCCAACACCAGCAGCGCCTTGTTCCGGTGGGCGGCAGCAATGTATCGCTCGACATATTCCCGCGGAATGTCGTGGTTGTAGTCGCCGTCCTTACCCGGCCGAGGGTCGGCCACGGTGACGATCAGCTCGAACACCGGTTGGATCTGCTCACCCGTTCTCTTGAACGCACGTCCCGTCGACCGCAACCGAGGCATGATCAGGTCCGCTGGTTGCTCGCCGAGCACCCCTAGCGCCGCGCTTCGCGCGGTTCCGTAGTAGGCGACCAGGAAACGGGCCCGGTCAAAGATTTTGGTGCCGCCGCCGGGCAGAGAGGTTGTCCATGGCATCGCGATGTCATCGGCGCTGGGAGACTCAGCCGATGCCCCAGCGGACGGGCCAGCCGATTGGCCAGCCGCGGGAGCATCCGTTGGCCCAGTCGTCGTTGGCCCAGTCGTCGTTGGCCCAGTCGTCGTCGGCCGCACCACGTGCCCCGGTCGCGGCGCGTCAGCTGATTGAGCGTCACCCGGATCGCACAGGCCGACCACCACCAAGAACAACACCAAGATCGCGACCGTAACCCGAGCCGGCGTCGCATGCGAGACGATCGCCTTGCTCATCCGCAAACAGCACCATGTGCGGCCGATTGGACCACCTTGGCGTACTTGCCAAGCACCCCACGAGTGTATTTGGGCGGGTTGGGAACCCAGCCGACCCGGCGGTCGGCAAGGTCGGCCATCTCGACCTCCAGTGACCGGTTCGCGACATCCAACGTAATCGGGTCGCCGTCACGAATGAAGGCGATCGGGCCGCCGTCAACCGCCTCCGGGGCGATATGGCCGACACACAGGCCCGTAGTGCCCCCCGAGAATCGGCCATCGGTGATCAACAAGACGTCCTTGCCGAGCCCAGCCCCCTTGATAGCTCCGGTGATGGCCAACATCTCGCGCATGCCTGGACCGCCCTTAGGGCCTTCATAGCGAATCACCACGACATCCCCGGCGCGGATCTCGCCTGCCGCCAGCGCATCCAGGCCGGCCCGCTCGCCGTCGAAGACACGAGCGGCGCCCCGGAACACCGACGTATCGAAGCCCGCCGACTTCACCACCGCACCCTCCGGCGCGAGCGAACCCTTGAGCACGGTAATCCCGCCGGTCGCATGGATCGGCTCGGCGAGTCCTCTGATGATCGTGCCGTCGACATCCGGTGGCGCGATGTCAGCGAGATTCTCGGCCATGGTCTTGCCGGTCACCGTCAGCACGTCGCCGTGCATCAAGCCGGCGTCCAGGAGAGCCTTCATCACCATCGGAATACCGCCGACTTTGTCGACGTCGTTCATCACGAATCGACCGAAGGGTTTCAGGTCACCCAAGTGCGGCACCTTGTCGCCGATCCGATTGAAGTCGGCCAGCTGAAGGTCGACATCTGCCTCGCGGGCGATCGCCAGGAGGTGGAGCACCGCGTTGGTCGAACCACCGAGCGCCATCACGACGGCGATTGCGTTCTCGAACGCTTCCATCGTCAGGATCTGGCGTGCGGTGATTCCGTGCCGGAGCATGCCCACCACGGCCTCGCCGGATCGGTGCGCAAAGCCGTCCCGGCGCCGATCCACCGCGGGCGGCGCGGCACTGCCCGGCAGGGACATGCCGAGAGCTTCGCCAACCGAGGCCATGGTGTTCGCGGTGTACATCCCGCCGCAGGCGCCCTCGCCCGGGCAGATCGCTCGCTCGATCTTGTCGACCTCCGCACGAGTGATCCGACCCGCCAGGCAGGCACCGACCGCTTCGAACGCGTCGATGATCGTCACGTCCCGGCCGTCGACCTGGCCGGGCATGATTGACCCGGCATACAGGAAGACGCTGGCCAGATCGAGCCGCGCGGCGGCCATCAGCATTCCCGGCAGGCTCTTGTCGCAGCCGGCGAGGAGCACCGAGCCATCCAGGCGTTCGGCCATCATCACCGTCTCCACCGAGTCCGCGATCACTTCCCGGGAGACCAGCGAGAAGTGCATGCCTTCATGGCCCATGGCGATGCCGTCCGAGACCGAGATGGTCCCGAACTCGAGCGGATAGCCGCCAGCGGCATGGACGCCGTTCTTCACCGCCTTCGCCAATCGATCCAACGACAGATTGCACGGCGTGATCTCGTTCCACGACGAAGCCACCCCGATCTGCGGCTTAGCGAAGTCGTCGTCCTGCATACCGACCGCGCGCAACATGCCCCGAGCGGCAGCCCGCTCGAGGCCGTCGGTGACATCACGGGAACGGGGCTTCATGTCCGGGCCCGGCGCGGCGCTCGCCGCACCGGCGGACCGATCAGACCCTGTGCTGGAGACAGTCATGCGACGAGCCTAGCGGCGCTCGGTCGCCGTCCCGCGGCTGGCGTTTCACCGTGGAACGCCAGCGAGGTTAACCGTCGGCCTCGGCAACCGCCTTGAGCTGGGACAACCCCAACTCGAAGTCTTTCCCGATCAGTTTGTCCATCGGATAGAGCCGCCCCAGCAAACCCCAGATCCCCTTCTGCTCGCCCGACATCGTCCAACTGACCTCGGACCGATGACCAGACGGCCTGATCGCGAAGACCGATTCGCTGCGAGACTTCATCGGTTTGCGGAAACGCAGATCGATGCGAATCTCGTCCGGGCTGGACGACACGATCTCCATGCTGCCTTCCCCGGCCTTCCGATTTCCGGCCCAGGCGACACGAGACCCGGTCCCCCGCTCGGCACCGGAATACGTGCGCCGCATGGCCGGGTCGAGCCGTTCCCATGGCGACCACAGCGGCCACTGATGGAAGTCGTTGAGTAGTTCGTGCACCCGCTCGGGGGTCGCGTTGATGGTGGCCTGACGAACCACGACGTACGAAGACATGCTGACATCGTGCCAGAGCGCCAAACCGATCACATGGCCACCTCACACGGAGTATGCCCGCACCACCAACACGTCGGGTAGATCGCGAATGATCTCGCGCCAGGACTCGCCGCCGTTGGCCGACGCATGGACCGCGCCATTGCGCGTCCCGAGATACACACCCGCCTTCGGCCAGCTGTCGGTGCACATGGCGTCGCGCATGACGCCGATATAGAAACCTTCGGGCAACCCGACGCTCAGCGGTTCCCAGGTGCGGCCAGCATCGGTGGACCGCCAGACGGCCGCCTTGGCGTCCACCGGGAACCTTCCCTCGGCCCCAGACAGCGGGAATACGAACACCGTGTCCGGCTCGTGCGGGTGAACCACGATCGGGAACCCGAACTCCGCGGGCAGGCCGCCCGCGATGTCGACCCAGGAGTCTGCGGCGTCGTCGGAGCGGTAGACGCCGCCATGATTCTGCAAGAACAATCGATCGGGCGCAGCTGGGTGCCGGGCAATCTTGTGCACGCATTGACCGAACTCGGGGTAGTTGCGCTCCCCCGGAAAGAACTCCGCCTTGATACCGGTGTTCGCCGGCGACCAGCTCCGCCCGCCATCGGCGGTGCGATAGACCCCGCCCGCGGACAGTGCGGCGATCAGCGAGTGCGGGTCGGTGGGGTGCGGGAGGATCGTATGGAAGGCCTGGCCACCAAACCCTGGCTGCCAGTGCTCTCGATGCGGGTGATCCCACAAAACCCGCTCCAGCTCGAAGGTCAACCCGCCATCACGCGAGGTGAAAATGGCGCCGGGCTCGGTGCCCGCGTGGATCACCCGCGCCAAGGTTCCCGGCACGAGTTGCCACACGCGAGCAACGGCGGCGTCGACGTCTTCGGGAAAGCGAGCGCCACCGTTGGGAGTCTCCTGCCAGGACTCGCCGAGGTCCTCTGAGCGCCAGATCTGCGGGCCGAGCCAGCTCGAGGAGGCCCCGACCAGCAGCCTCGGCGGGCTCTCCCGGACGTCCAGCAGACAGGAGTAGACCTCTTCCATAGCAAAGTGTGGGCCGGTCCAGGACCAGGTGTACCGGGCCTGGTCGGAGGTCCCGATCCAGAGCCCCTTTCGGGTGCCCACCAGGAGCACGGTGGTGGTGTTGGCACTGGTGATTGCTGTCATGATCAGCACCATAGACCCGGAACGGACACTTGTGCAGACCACTGATCTGGCGCTCGGTAAGCACCGACGCGGCGTGAACCAGGCCATTGCCCTGGTGCTGGTGGGCACCGCATCGGTCCAGGTAGGTGCCGCCGTCGGCAAGGGCGCTTTCGATTCGATTGCGCCGACTTCGCTGACCTGGCTGCGGCTGGTCGCGAGCGCGGCGCTGATGCTCGCGTGGGCGCGACCGAGCCTGCGCGGCCATTCTCGTGCCGACTGGCTGGTGGCCAGCGGGTTCGGATTCACCTTGGCCGTGATGAACTGGGCGATCTATCAGTCCTTCGCTCGCATCCCCATTGGTGTCGCGGTCACCATCGAATTCGTCGGGCCCCTGGCGGTGGCCGTCGTCGGGTCGCGCCGGGCCCGTGACGTGCTCTGGGTGCTGCTCGCCGGGACCGGCGTCGCCCTGCTGGGCTTCTCGCCCACCGATCTGAATCTCGCCGGTGTCGGCGTCGCCCTGCTCGCCGGGGTCTGCTGGGCGGCGTACATCATGTTGAGTGCCCACACCGGTCGCCGCTGGTCGGGTCTGGACGGACTTGCGGTGGCGAGCGCGTTGGCGGCCGGCTTACTTACCCCGATGGCGGTAGGCGCCGGCGGCGCGGCCCTTGCCGAGCCGCAGATCCTGGCGATCGGACTGGCCATCGGGCTGCTGAGTTCGGCCATCCCCTACAGCCTGGAGATCACCGCGCTGCGCACGTTACCGCCGGCGCTGTTCGGCATTCTGATGAGCCTCGAACCGGCGGTCGCGGCCCTGGCCGCCGGACTTATCCTGGGGGAGCTACTCACGCTCAGCCAGTGGGTCGCGATGGTGTGCGTGATGGTAGCGAGCATCGGCGCCACCCGGTCTCAATCTCGCGCCGGCCCGGCGACCTCAGGCCCGGCTCTCGGCTGATTTCGGGGTCCGTGCCGCCTGATCGGGCGGCACGGACCCCGAAGCTGCCTAACTGATGATCTCGCGTGGCCGCCGATCAGTTGCCGTACAGCGCACGAACTCCATTGCCGTCGCTGATGGTGAAGCTCAGGTCGAGGGAGGTGCCGTTGCACTGCGGGTAGTGCATGATCGACGCCGCATCGTACGGCGTCAGCGGGCGCCAATTGTTGTCCTCGAAACATGTGCCCGCCTCCGGCCGAGTGTGCTCATGCCGGAATCCCAGCGTATGACCCAACTCATGACCCATGATGTTCGCGGCCGGTATCCCGGCATCGAACAACGAAAGGGGGTTGACCAGGATGCTGCGACTGGAGTCGCCGGTGCTGGGGACGAAGGCGCGCGCGATGTACTGCGAGGTGAACGTCGGCCGGATCGGGAACAGCACCTGATTGTTGCTGGTCCGACACCGGGAGTTCTGCGACGGCTTATAGATGAAGTTCACCGAACCGCTCGCGTCCTCCCACAACGCGGCTCCGGCCGCCACCGCGGCGACCACCGCGGCTTGGTCACTGCCGAAGGCATTGCTCACACAGTAGGTGAGGTTCACCGCCCGGCTCGCGCTCCACATGTCGTCGACACCGCCGACCTGATTGACCGCCAGCTCGAGAGGATCATTCGGTGTCGGGCTCGCCACCATCCGACGGTAGTAGCGACGAAGCGCGGATCGAGTGCCGATCGGTTCGTCACCGTTGACGATGTACTGCCCGTCGGTATCCCGAAAGGTCGACTTCTCGAACTGTTTGAAGGTCGGGATCACGCGTTCACTTCCCGCCGATAGGGACACCCCCACTCCCTGCGGGCTGGGCAAGCCGAAAGCCAAAGCGGCCGTGGTGAGTAGGGTAGCGATACGGAAGCGGGTTCGTTTCATGACTAGTTCTCCTCCGGTGTCGAGCCGGCGACTCGAAACGGCCTCCGGCTTCCCGGACCGCCGATCCGACGGCCCGCGCGGCGGCGCGACTTTGGGGGGAACCATGGGGTGCGGGCGGTAGACGGCTCGTTCGCCGCAGTTGACCCCCACCGTGGGCGGTGCCCCGAGAATACACGCCCGATCTGGTGTCTACTGTGGACACAGATGTCGGTGAAAGTAAAGAGATTCTGCGACTTCGTTGGCGGCCAAATGAAGATCAACTGGCCACCATCGGTGGACCGAACACCCGGCGGCTGTGTGGAACACGAGACAAGAGGCGGTCTAAGTGCTTAAACTCTAGTAACTCACTCATCTTACTCATAGAGGAGCATCGTGGCATGGGAATCTTCATCGCCTTCGCCGTGGCCGGCGGCCTGGCCCAGTTCGTCGACGGAACTCTGGGCATGGGCTTTGGGGTCACCTCCGCCACCGTGTTGCTCTACCTGGGCATCGCACCGGTCACTGCGAGCGCGGCCACTCACGCGGCGAAGTTGCCGACCACGTTCGTCAGCGGCATCAGCCACTGGCGTGCTGGCAACGTCGACACCGCTGTGCTGTGGCGACTCGCGCTCCCGGGCATGCTCGGCGGATTCCTCGGGGCGGTGGTGCTCACCACCATCAGTCTCTCGTCCGGCAAAGCGTGGATGTCGGGTTTGCTGATCTTCTTCGGACTGGTGATCTTCGTGAAGTTCGGACTCGGCAGAAGCCTGATCCCAGTCCCCCAGAGCGGACACACGGTCCGCTGGCTGGCCCCGATCGGCGTCGTCGGCGGCTTCGTGGACGCCACCGGCGGCGGCGGATGGGGCCCCGTCGCGACGCCGAGCCTGATGACGGTGACTGCTCATGAGCCTCGCAAGGTCGTGGGCACGGTCAACGCCGCCGAATTCCTGGTCGCCGCCACCGTCTCGATCGCGTTCATCACCAGCTCGGCTACGCACGACATCCCGTGGCTGCCAGTCGCCGGACTGGTCTTGGGCGGCGTGCTGATCGCGCCGATCGCCGCGCGGCTGGCGGGCCGCTTTCCGCAGGCGCCGATGGGCACGATGGTCGGTGGCCTGGTGATCCTGGTGAACTCGGTCAACGTCGTGGCTGGAATCGGCGGCCTGCCCGGCATCCTCGACATTCTGGGCATGGTCACGATCGTCGGCGGAACAAGCTACGTCGCCTATCGCTCCTGGCTGCGTGAACGCGCGGCCCAGCTCATCACCGATTCGTCGGTGCCGGCCACGACCTAAGCCGCCGACCGCCGCTCTACTGCCGGGATCCGAGTAACACTCACCCGCCGTGACGCCCGCCGCAGCGAGGTAAGCACCGCTGGGCCGAGCACCACCAGCGCAACCGACGTGGTGATCGCGCGACCGGTGTCCCAACTGCCGGTCGAGGTGATCAGGGTGTAGACCCCGAACCGCTTCAGGTTCTCCACCAGTGGGTCGCCCGGCACGAAGGCCAGCTGGGTTGGGTTCCCGGGGATCTCGATGCCCAGCAGATACGGCCAACCGGTGAGGTTCATCAGCAGCCCGAAAAGGTACGCCGCGATCACGCCGTACCCCACCAGCATCGCCAGCTCCGCGCGACCGGACAGCCGGCCCGGCGCCCGAAACGGGAGCAGGCCGGCACCCATGCCCACCCAGGCCGACACCAACATCTGGTAGGGCAGCCAGGGGCCGACCCCAGCCGTCAGCAGGGCTGACGCGAACAGCGAGGTGCAGCCGAGCACAAACCCGAAACCCGGACCGTAGACCCGGCCCGCCAGGATCAACAAGAAGAAGACCAGCTCCACTCCGGCGGTACCGGCACTGACCCCGCGCAGCACGGCGTTGATCGCGGTCAGCACCCCAAGCAGCGCTAACGCGCGCGAGTCCATCCCGCCCTCACTCAACTCCGCGAG
>JBOFLH010000112.1:0-10293 GCA_051657765.1 Nocardioides sp.
CCCAAGCGAGCTGGGTGCCGGCCAACCGCATCCAGAGATCGGTGCCCTCGATGGCCACATTGAGGTACGGGTACTTCAAGACACCGGTGTAGTGGGCTACCGCCTGGGAGTACTGCCCTAGGGCGCGGTAGGTATCGCCGATCGCGATCGGCAGCACCGAGAAGAACAGGTGCGGCAGGTAGGCGACGAACGTCGTCGGCACCAGGTCCCAGCCCGCCAGCGCCTTCAGGGTAGTCGCGGTCAGGCGTTGTTCGAAGAGGCCGGTCGTGGCGGCCTGCCAGGCGGTCTGGTCGAGTGCGACCAACGAGGTTCCCTCGGGGGTCGACAACCCGACGGAGCGGGCCTCGTCCAACACCTTCGCGCTGCCGGCGACCAGCGCGGCGGAGGACGTTATCGCGCCGTCACTCGGCACCAGGAAGACCTCGTCGGTGATCGGGGCGGGGATCTTGAGCGGTCCGTCGATCCGCCGGGCCGCCTCGACCGTGGGCGCCTGGAGCGTACGCAGGTTCGAGGCCATCGACTCCGCGGCCTGGACATCGCCCAGAATCCGGTAATAGTCGGCCGCCTCTCCGAACGCCGCCGCCGCCTTCTCGCGGGCGGCGCCCGAGTCCTTGTCATAGGTCGCCAAGACCGCACCTGACTCCGCGATCGTGTCGGCGGCCAGCCGAATATCGCCCTCGCTCAGCGCAATCTTGACCTGCCGGGCGTAAATCCGCTGCGCCGACGTGGAGTCTCCGTCGGTCACTTGTCGGCGCGCTTGCAGCCGCAGCACATCGACTGCGGACTTGTCGGCGAATCCTGGATCGACGCCGAGCGTGCGGTACGCGGCCAGAGTCGAATTCGGCTCCACCTCGTTGGCCGCGAACAGCCGGCGATCAGCGGCGGGCAGGCTGATCGGTTCGCCCGGCGCCACCTGGGTTAGGTGACGGCGGCCGAGTTCGACCAGACGGGTGAAGTCGATCGAGTCGACGTCCAACACCAGATCATCCAGGATGCCCGGGGTGGCGGGCAGTTCCGGATGGCTTTGCACCAGGATCTTCTGGCGCAGCTCGAGGTACAGCCTCAGCGCGACGGCGTACTCGCGGTGAAAGTAGGCCTGATTCGCGGCCACCAGCAAGTCGCGGTAGTCGAGCTCCACGGCACCGCTCGGCTCGGCGCTGGCATACCTGGTGCCGGCCGGCCGCCACGCGAAGTAGGTGGGTGCGAACGTACGAATCGGCACGAAATTTTCGATGTGATAGGCCATGAGCCGCCTCCTTGGTTCAGCAACTAAGAGACTCCTCGGCTACCTGAGATACCCCGCGCGGCGGGAGCCGGACCGTTGACGGACACGATTCGAATCCGTTTGTTGTTCACCGCGGCGCTTCTCGGGATCAGCCGACTTTCTGAGCAGCGAGGACCTGGGCGGCGAGGTGTTCCTGCTCGCTGACCTCCCAGACTTCCCATGCGGCGTGGAGGGCGAGCGCGATGATGGCACAGCCCAGGATGAGGTCGGGCCAGCCCGAGTCGGTCCAGAGAGTCACGATGCCCATCGCGATGACGGCGAGGTTGACGAGGATGTCATTGCGGGCGGAGGCGAAGGCGGCTGCGCTCAACGAGCCGCCGGCGTGACGAACGCGGGCCAGGCTCCAGGCACACACGCCGTTGACGAGGATCGCTCCGAGTGAGGTCAACACCAGCGGAACCACGTCGGGGGCTTGCGGATCGGAGAAGCGCTGAAAGGCCGCTACGGCGGCGAACGCCGCCGGCGCCAGGATGATGAGGGTCATCGCCTTTCCCAATGCGGCGCGGCGCGCCAGCGGCCATCCGAGTGCGATGAAGACCAGCAGGTTGATCGACGTGTCTTCGAGGAAGTCGACGCTGTCGGCGAGCAAGGAAACCGATCCGGCAGTGAGTGCTATGCCGAACTCGACGAAGAAATATGCGAAGTTCAGTCCTGCGACGATGAGGACGGTACGACCCAACCGACCCGCGTCGACTGTGTGTTGGTCCATGCCGCGATCCTGCCCCATCGCAAGCCATCGAGTTCACCTGGCGTTGCCTACGGCACTTTCCTGTGGGTCGAACACTCGGGTGCCGCCCGGGTATGTTGGCACTCCCCCGCGAGCTGCGCCACCCGCCCGGGCGCCGCTGAGCGGCGGTCGACCACGGGACAGCCGGGGACGTGAAGGATCTGGATCTCGATGATTGCTCGGGGAATCACTCGGCCGACCCGAAGAGATGCGAGAGACAGCCTCGTCGGTCCGCCAGTCGCCAACCGCCAGGTGCACCGGGCCTCCCACGCCGGCGCGAGATTCGAGGCAGATTTCGGGTTCGATTCCGGCATCACTCTCAACAGCAGTCGCAGCCGGTCTTGCAGCCATCACGATCGTGACCGACGAAGACATCGGCCGAGGAGCAGCACAGGTCGCCGCGCCAGGCGTTGACGCCCTCCCGGGCCGCGAGTGCGGCGATGAACAGGGCCGCGATCGAGTCGGCCCACCACCAGTTCACCACGCTGTTTGCCAGCAGGCCCAGCAGCAGAACGGCGGACATGTAGGTGCACAGCAGGGTCTGCTTGGAGTCCGCGACCGCGGAGTAGGAGCCGAGTTCGGTGCCGGTGCGGCGTTGGATCAACCAGGCGACCGGCATGACCAGGAGGCTCAGCGCGGCGATCCCGATGCCGAGCGACGAGTGTTCGGCCGGGCGCCCGGCGATCAGACTGCTACCGGCCTCGTGGGTCACGAACACTGCGAGCCCGAAGAACGAGCACGCGATGATCTGGAGGGCGACCCGCTCGCGGGCCTCGTGGTCGCGTCCGGCGAACTGCCAAGCGACCGCCAGTGCCGAAGAGACCTCGATGACCGAGTCCAGGCCGAACCCCAGCAGGGCGGCCGACCCAGCGATCGAGCCAGCCGTCAGTGCGACGGCCGCTTCGATGACGTTGTAGGCGATGGTGAAGGCGACGAGGAGCCGGACTCGGCGGATCAACACCGCCTTGCGCTCCGGGCTGGGCGCAAGGCCGGGCGCGCCAGCGGGCGCCGCCGGAATCGTGGTGCCGATCCAGTGGACCGGAAGCTCGGTGGTCATCAGCAGCCCACCTCGTCAGCGGCGTCAGCGCACGCGTCCGGGTCGGTCACCAAGATGACCTGGTGGAGATCGGCCAGAGCGTGGGCCAGCCGTGCGTCGGCCAGTTCGTAGCGAGTGCGTCGCCCCTCGGGCACCGCCACGACCAGTCCACAGCCGCGCAGGCACGCGAGATGGTTAGACATGGACTGCCGCGTCACCCCCAGTGCGTCGGCCAGGTCGGCCGGGTAGGACGGAGCACCACACAGGTGCATGAGAATCCGCGACCTCGTGGTGTCGGACAGGGCATGCCCGAACCGGGCAAGTGCGTCAGGTGAGGCGGTGGTGGCAACCATGACCGTGATGGTACATCTATCTGTGTATTCAGGAAAAAGTGAACTCTGGCGCGGCGCTACGCCGTCGCCGCCAGGGACGGTGGCCGAAACCTGAACCAATGGACAGCGCCCCGATGCGGGCCTGGCTGGAGGCATGCAGGGGATGAGCTCGGACCATCGCGTGCGCTGTGATCACGCGCCGAGTGCCTTGCGTCGTACTGCCGCGAGGTCTGTCTCCAGCTTGTCCAGCGCGGCCTTGAGGTCATCGACCGGGGCGATTGCCTGGAGCACGAGCGAACGCACCACCGTCGAGATCGGCAAACCTCGCTGCGCGGCGTACGCCGTCAGCTCCTCGAATTCATCCTCACGGAAGCGAACCTGAAGGTTGCGAGCCCGGGGATGCCCCCGAGTGACTTTGGCGTGGGCGGGCAGCGCAGCGTTGGGGTCACTCGTGAGCTCCGCTTCCTCAGCCGCCTTGGCTTCAGCGGCGATCAGGTCCTCAATCTGGCGCTGTTGCGTTGACGGATGACACCGGGACGGCGAGGGTGGCTCGATGAAACGCACTGTCGTGCCAGGCCGCCAGTTGCGATGCCGTCGGGGTTCGTCGGGTTCCGTTTCCCACCTGAGGTGATCTTGTTGGCGGTGCGCTGGTACCTGCGGTACGGGTTGTCCTACCGGGATCTGGAGGAGCTGCTCGCCGAACGTGGCATCGAGGTCGACCACGTGACCCTGTACCGGTGGGTTCAGCGGTTCAAGCCGCTGTTGATCGACGCGGCCCGCCCGTGTCGGCATCTTGCCGGGGATCGGTGGTTCGTCGACGAGACCTATGTCAAGGTCTCCGGGGTCTGGCGCTATATGTATCGGGCGGTCGACCAGCACGGGCAGGTCATCGACGTGTACGTGTCCCAGCGTCGGGACATCTCGTCGGTGCGCGCGTTCTTCACTGCGGCCCTGACCGTCCACGGCGACCCCACCGAGGTCATCACCGACCAGGCCCCGGCCCTGGCCAACGTGATCGAAGAACTGACTCCTGCGGCGCTGCACAACACCGGGCAATACCAGAACAACCGCGTCGAATCCGACCATGGCCGGCTCAAGGCCAGTGGAGTGATGAAGGTGACCACTGTGAACAAGACGTCAGAGTCGGTGACCCCGATGGGCTCATTGTGGAGTGAGACTGAGACCGTGTTCGGCGACCCTGGGCCACCGCCGGCCTCGGCGAGAGAGACAGTCCGGGCGATGACCGAGGCGGGTCTGTTCGAGGACCTCTTCGAGCGGATCGATTCTGGCCAGCTTCGGCTGACCGGAGAAGGCGGGTTCGTGCCGGAGATGATCAAGGCAGTCCTCGAGCGAGGCCTGGCCGTCGAGTCGAGCGACCAACTCGGCTACGAGAAACACGAGCGGTCGGGCAATCCGAACAGCCGCAACGGATCGACTCCCAAGACGTTGCGTACCGAGGCTGGGCCGGTGGAGTTGGCCACGCCTCGGGACCGAGCCGGGACCTTCGAGCCGCGGCTGGTACCCAAAGGCGCCCGCCAGGTCGACGACGGACTGTCCGGCATCATCATCAGCCTCTACGCCGGCGAGATGACGGTGCGTGACATCGAGCACCACCTCGCCCGCACCATCGGGGTGGAGCTGTCGCGGGAGACGATCAGCAACGTCACCGTCGCGGTGCTGGAGGAGGTCAAGACCTGGAAGTCACGGCCGTTGGAGGAGATCTACCCGATCATCTACCTCGACGCGTTGGTGGTGAAGATCCGCGAGGGCCACCAGGTCCGCAACAAGGCAGCCCATATTGCCGTGGGTGTGGACCTGGACGGGATCAAGCATGTTCTGGGGATCTGGGTGGAGACCACCGAGGGCGCTAAGTTCTGGCTCGCGGTGTTGACCGAGATCAAGAACCGCGGCGTAGAGGACGTCCTGATCGCGGTCTGCGACGGGTTGAAGGGGCTGCCCGAGGCGATCACCACCACCTGGGAGTTCACCGCGGTCCAGACCTCCTTACTCCACACTCGTGATAGCGAGATGGTCTCGCTGGTCACCGCGCCATCGGGAGAGGACCTATGCAGACGCGTTGCCTTCGAGGCCCCCACGCAGACCTGTCCCTCCCGGTGGCGGCGGGCCGCGTAGTGGCTAGCGGGAGTCGCGCTTCGAGCGCCGTGATGAGGTTCCAGCACCGGCCGCCTGTCGGTGACGCGTGTACGAAGGGAATCACGACAGTGACACCAATGCAGCACGCGGTCGGCCACCGGCTGACTGACCCGACGGGCCCGTACTTCGCGGGCATCGACTGGGGCAACTCACATCATCAACTGTGTGTCCTCGACAACAACGGGATCGTCCTTGATCAAGTCAAGGACGATCATGACATCGCCGGGATCGAGACGCTCCTCGCGCGTGCAGGCCGCAACGGCAAGCCTGCTGGGATCGCGATCGAACGGTCCGAGGGGATCCTGGTCGAGGCCCTCCAGGCAGCTGGGCATCGCCTGTTCTGCGTGTCACCGAAGATGTCAGCCAGGGCCAGAGAGCGCTATCGGTTAGCACCGACCAAGTCTGACGCCTTCGATGCCTACGTCCTGGCCGACTCACTTCGCCACGAACACCGACACTGGCGGCCACTAGCCACACCGTCCGACCTGCTGGCCGAACTGCGGGTGCTCACCCGGGACCGGCAGCGGCTGATTGCCAACCAGCGCGACGTGGAGAACCAGTTGCGCGCGATCGTGCTGGCCTACCACCCGGCGGCGCTGCACCTGTTTTCCTCGCTGGACCGCGATATCACCCTGGCGTTCCTACGCGATTACCCCACTCCTGCCGCCGTGAGTCGTGTGGGGAACGCCCGCATGGCCGGCTTCTGCGGCCGGCACGGCTACTCCGGACGCACCCCCGCAGGGACCTTGGTGGACCGGCTCCGCCCGCACCTGCTGTCAGCTACACCCGGCACCGTCGCAGGCAAGGCGTACACCGCGGCAATGTTCGTCGACCAACTCGGGATGCTCAATCAACAGGTACGCAGTATCACCAAGCACATCGACGAACGCCTAGCGTCGCACCCCGACGCCGAGATCTTCCTCAGCTTCCCGGCATGGGCACCGTCACTGGGGCCACCCTGCTTGCCGAGATGGGCGAGGACCGGGCACGCTTTCCCACCGCGGCTTCTCTACTCACCGAGACCGGTACCGCACCGGTAACCCGGTCATCGGGCCGCAGCCGGACCGTCCGGTTCCGCCAACAGTCGGATGCGACACGCCATCGACTGGTGGACCGTCGTCGCGGCCAGGGAAAACGACTGGACCCGCGAGGCCTACCAGCTGGCGCGGAGCCGCGGGCAGCTACACAACCGCGCCCTGCGGGGCATCGGCGCCCGCTGGACCAGGATCCTGTGGCGCTGCTGGACCGACCACACCACCTACCAGCCCGAGCGACACCTCAAAGCGGCTGGCTGACCCAACCAGCAAACACACCCGGGCAGACCAGGGCCGTCCAGCACTTCATGCTGCCCAGAACCAGCACCCGCCACCCGTTGCGGACATGAAGGGTTGACAGCGGGAGTCTGTGTAGTCCACCTGATCCAGGCCTCGATGCGGTTCGTGTCCTACCAAGACCGGAAGGGCGTGGCCGCCGCGCTTCGACCGATCTACACAGCACCGACCGTAGAAGCCGCCGAGACCGAACTGCTCGCCTTCGGCGACAAAAAAGTACCCCGCGGCCTACAAGACCTGGGAGAGCGCCTCCCTGCGTGTCAGGGTGAGTTGAGTCCAGTGGTTCATAGCGAGTCCGTCTGAGGCAGGGCGAGATCAAGGATCGATCAATGACTAGTGCTGTTCTGTCGCGTCCGGTCGGCATGGTTGACGATGGGGACATGAGTGGTTCTCCTCGTGCTGGTGGCCCGTCGCGCCGCCGTTCGTTCACCCCGGCCGAGAAGCTGCGATATCTGCAGGGGTACGAGGCTGCACGGGCCCGATCCGAGGGTGGTGCGTACCTGCGGCGCGAGGGTCTGTACTCCTCGCTGGTCTCGGAATGGCGGCGGCTGCGTGACGCCGGTCTGCTGGAAGGTAAGAGGGCCGGGGAGAGGATCGGGAAGCCCAGCGCCGAGCAGGCCGAGATCGCCCGGCTGCGCCGTGAGCTGGCCGAGGCCGAGCGGAGGCTGTCCACCACCCAGACCGCGCTGGACATCATGGGAAAAGCGCACGCGCTCTTGGAGCAGATCTCCGAGAGCGCGGAGCCCGAGCAGCCGCGCAAGAGGCGTTGATGGCCACCTACACCGAGCTCACCGCAACGGGGGTGAGGACCCCAGAGGCGGCCGTGCTGACCGGGATCGCCCGGGCCACCGCAACCCGTCGGGCCAGAACGGTCGTGGAAGCCCAGGTGCCGCGGACGCCAGTGGCGCCGGTTAACAAGCTGACCCTGGCCGAACGGCTGCGGGTGCTTGAGGTGCTGGACTCGCCGGAGTTCGTCGACCAGGCCCCGTTGCAGGTCTACGCCATCCTGCTCGAGCGCGGGATCTACCTGTGCTCGGTGTCCACGATGTACCGGATCCTGGCCGGGGCCGGCCAGGTCGCCGAACGCCGCCGGCTGGCACGCCACCCAGCCCGGGCAGTGCCCGAGCTCGTGGCTACCGGACCGGGACAGGTCTACTCCTGGGACATCACCAAGCTGGCTGGCCCCGTCCGCGGGTGCTACTACGACGCCTACGTGATGATCGACATCTACTCCCGCTACATCGTCGGGGTCCACGTCCACGCCCACGAGTCCGGGGTGTTGGCCGAGGAGTTGATGAAGGAGATCTTCGGCGTCCACGGCATCCCGCACGTGGTCCACGCCGACCGCGGGACCTCGATGACGTCGAAGACCGTGGCCACCCTGCTCGCCGACCTTGGTGTCACCCGTTCCCATTCCCGTCCCCGGGTGTCGAACGACAACCCGTACTCCGAGTCGCTGTTCAAGACCCTGAAGTACGCCCCGACCTTCCCCGAACGGTTCGGGTCACTGGCCGACGCCCGCGGGTTCATGGACACCTTCGCCACCGCCTACAACCACGAGCACCACCATTCGGGGATCGGCCTGCACACCCCCGCCGACGTCCACTACGGCCACGCCAAGACCATCGCTGCCCGGCGTTCGGCCGCCCTGGCCGCGGCCCGGCTCGCCCATCCCGAACGGTTCGGCACCAACGCCGACCCCAAGATCCTCGACCTGCCCGAGGCCACCTGGATCAACCCGCCCGCCGAGCAGCAGACGGCCGAACAGCCAGCTGCCTAACACCCACCGGACTCATCCACCTTGACAAGTTCCGTCCTCGGAAGTAGCCATACACGCTACGCCAGGGCGGGAAGTCGTGTGGGAGCTATCTGGCCGCATCAACCACACCAGTCACGCAACCACGCCGCACCACTTCCTAAACACGTCCTCACACTTTCGCCCCATTTGTACGGCGCACCCCGTGGGAGGCCGGGATCTCCTGACCGTGCTAGCAGCCGAGCGCACGCGGCACCCGCCCTGAAGCCGAACCCTCAGCGACGATGCCGCAAGGCGGGCCCTCGATCTGTGACTTAGCGTGCCGCACGACCCGTCCAGTAGTGCGTTTGGGCACGCTGCCTATTGCGACCGTGGATGACTCCCCTTCCTTGATACGGCAGCAGCCAAGGGGCTGCGGCCTTGGGGGGGAGGAACGTGCATGTGCGATCGGCGAGTGACGCGGCGTGTGTCACACATAGGCAGCTCGAGGTGAGGATCAAGACCAGGTCTCGATAGTGACTGTTTGTGCCGGAGCCTTCTCGTACTTTCGGTCATCGGTGAGGAGCGGCACGTTGAGCGACTCGGCCAGCGCCAGATAGAAGGCGTCGTAGGCAGTGAAGTTGTCCCGCAAAGCAAGCACTCGTCGTTGGTAGGGCTGCATCGGGTAGCGCACGAGAGGCAGATCCGCGAAGTCGTCGAGCATCTGTTCTGCGCGCTCGACGGTGACGTGGATCGCCGGTTTCGAGGTCAGCAGCAGCCCGCGTACAGCCGATGCCACTTCGGCGTCGATCAGCGCCGGTGCATGGACGCGCCGCTGCCAGCCGAACCGGTCGCGCAACCCCCTGTCGTCTCGCCGGTTCTGCAGCAGGCGCACCACGATGGAGGCGTCGACGACCGTCATCTCAGCGTTGGTCTTCGTCGATGAACGACCGGACCTCTTCGCTGTTCGCCTCGACGCTGTCTCGAGAGGCGATCCGTGCCAGTACCTCGCTCATCGCAGGGCGGGACGTGTCCTCGTGGATCAGCTCACGCAAGTAGCTCGACAGAGACATGTTGCGAGACGCCGCTCGCGCGCGTAGAGCCTGCGCATCCTTAGAGGGGACGCCGCGGACCTGAAGAATCTCGGTGCTCATGCTCCTAGGCTACCCCAGACTCATGAACTATGCATGCAGTCAGCATCCGGTCGGGCTCGCGGTGCGGGCCCACGAAACCAAACACGCGTGACCAGTCAGGTGGACCGGAGGCCCTGCCACTTTGACCGAGACTCGCCGTATCCCCGATCTCGTCAGTCTTCGCTGCATCTCGGCAATCTTGTAAGGACGGCACTTCATTCCAAGAATCACTAGATCTCTAGGACGTGTTTAGGAAGTGGTGCGGCGTGGTTGCGTGACTGGTGTGGTTGATGCGGCCAGATAGCTCCCACACGACTTCCCGCCCTGGCGTAGCGTGTATGGCTACTTCCAACAGTGGGCCGAGGACGGCACCACTGACCGGATCCATGACGCGTTACGTGCTGCGGTTCGTGATGGCGATGGCCGTGACCCGCTGGCCTCTGCGGGGATCGTGGACTCCAATCGGTCAAGGCCGCCGATACCGTCGGACGGAAACGGCATATCGTGACCGACACTCTCGGTCTGCACGTGGTCATGATGGTCACGACTGCGGCGTTGCA
>JBOFLH010000113.1:0-4624 GCA_051657765.1 Nocardioides sp.
GGCGGCTGCGGTGTCGCCCTTCGCAAACTGATCAGACATCGATCGCAGTTGCAGACCGCACACGTGCCCGGCGACCGAGACGAAACCCACCGCACCGTGGGCGAGCCAACCGAGGTTCGCCGCGTCGTCGCCCGAATAGAACGCCAGGCCGGTGTCTCGCATGATGCGCACCCCTCGCGCGAAGTCGCCGACCGCGTCCTTCACCGCGACAACGGTGTCCCATTCGGCGGCCACCCGATAGGTCTCCGGTGCGATGGTCGTGCCGGTACGGCCTGGCACGTCGTACAACATCACCGGCAGCTCACTAGCCTGGGCGACGGCTCGGAAGTGGTGCAACACGCCGGCCTGGGACGGCTTGTTGTAGTACGGCGTGACCAGGAGTATGCCGTGTGCGCCGAGGGCCGCGGCCTGCCGGGCGAGCTCCACCGAGTGCGCGGTGGCGTTGGTGCCGACCCCGGCGATCACTCGGGCGCGATCCCCGACGGCTTCGAGGACAGCGGTCAGGATAAGCCCGTCCTCGGCGACGGTGGTGGTCGGCGCCTCACCGGTGGTGCCGGAGACCACCACGCCGTCGTGACCATGGTCGACCAGGTGTTCCGCGATGCGCGCCGTGCCGGCCAGGTCGACCGACCCGTCGTCATGAAATGCGGTTGCCATGGCGGTGAGCACCCGACCAAAGGGGGCGATCGCCCTCGTGCCCGGCCCAATATCCGGCCCAATATCCGGTCCAGCGCCTGGGCCGGCGTCTGGGCCGGTGTCGATTCCAGTGTCTGGGTCGGCGATGGATGTCATACACGAAGCGTATCCCGGCCTCCCGGCGCCGACCGCGACGCCGGGAGGTAGCGCCTCAGCCACCGAGTTGGCCAACTCCACGGCCCGGCGCGCCACCAATGGGCCACCTCGGCCGCTCAGCCAGCTCGGCTATGGCGTCTGCGATATCGCCAGGCTGCGTTTGACCAGGGCAATCGCCTGGTCCGCGGCAATGCCCAGCGACCTCATCTGATCGGCGTACTCCGCAGCCGCTCGCCGAGCCGCCCGATCGACCTCATTTCCGCTGACGAACGTGCCACCCCGACCGCGGGTGCTCACCACCCCGGATGCCTCCAGCTCGCGATAGGCCCGAGCCACGGTGTTCGGAGCCAGTCCCAGGTCCGCGGCCAGTCGGCGTACCGTGGGCAGCTTGTCACCCGCGGCTAGCTCCCCGGAGTCCACCAGGGCCGCGATCTGGGTCTTGACCTGGTCGTACGGCGGATCGGTCGCTCCGGAGTCAATGACGACGATCATCGGCTACCTCTTGTGGCGCCAGACCCAGGACAAGTTGTCCCGGTCGATGCGAGCAGTCTCGGGCCACTGGGCCTCATCGAAGTCGGGGTAGAAGGTGTCGGCCACCGGGGACTGCCGCACCTCGGTCAGGACCTGATGGGTGGCGTACGGCAGGGCCAGGGCATAGATCTGCGCTCCGCCGGCGACCATCACGTCACCGGGCAGGTCGGCGGCAACCGCCAGCGCCTCCTCGAAGGAGTGCGCCGCCAGGACGCCCGTGGTTGACCAATCGCGATCACGGGTGATCACGATCGTGGTTCGTCCCGGCAGCGGGCGACCGATCGCGTCGTAGGTCGCCCGCCCCATCACCAGGGTGTGCCCCCAGGTGATCGCCTTGAAATGTGCGAAGTCCTCGGGCAGTCGCCACGGGATCGACCCGGCATGCCCGATCGCGCGGTTATCGCCGTAGGCGGCTACCAACACCACTCGCTTCCCCGCCGAGGCGTCACCAAATCCCGCTGACACGTCACTCATATCGCGACTGAGGCCTTGATAGCCGGATGCGGGTCATAGCCTTCGAGCTCGATGTCCGCCAACTCGAAGGCATCCAACTCGCCAACTGACGGATTGAGGCGAAGCGCAGGCAGCTTGCGCGCCTCGCGAGTCAGCTGCAGGCGGGCTTGCTCGAGATGGTTGTCGTATAGGTGAGCATCACCCAAGGTGTGCACGAAGTCCCCAACCGCGAGCTGGGTGACCTGGGCCACCATGTGGGTCAGCAGGGCGTATGACGCGATGTTGAACGGCACACCCAGGAAAACGTCGGCTGAGCGCTGATAAAGCTGGCAGGACAGACGGCCGTCGGCGACGTAGAACTGGAACATCGTGTGGCATGGCGGGAGGGCCATCTGCGGAATGTCGGCCACGTTCCACGCGGACACAATGTGTCGCCGAGAGTCGGGGTTGGTCTTGATCTGCTGGACAACGTCCGCGAGTTGGTCGACGTACCGTCCGTCGGGCGTTGGCCAATTGCGCCACTGATATCCGTAGACCGGGCCGAGATCCCCATTGGCATCGGCCCACTCGTTCCAGATAGTGATACCTCGGTCCTGGAGCCACTTCACGTTGGTGTCGCCGCGCAGGAACCACAGCAGCTCGCCGAACACCGACCGGGTGTGAATCCGTTTGGTCGTGACCAGCGGAAAGCCGTCGTTGAGGTCGAAGCGCAGCTGATGGCCGAACACACTGCGTGTTCCCGTGCCTGTCCGATCAGACTTTGCCACCCCATGATCAACGATCCGGCGCACGAGATCGAGATAAACCTGCACTCAACGAGGTTACCCGCACCCCGATCTCGATGCGTGGTCAGCGCCACCAAAGGTGACGCCTCGGCGGGGATTTTGTGGCGCCTCGGCGGGAATTTGTGACGCGTCGGCGGGGATTTTGTGGCGCCTCGACGGCTCAGCGGGCTCCGGCGGTGCGATAGATGTCGACGGTGCGTGCCGCGATAGCCGCCCAGCTGAACGCGTCGGTCACCCGTCGGCGGCCGGCCTGCCCCATCGCGGCAGCACGGGCCGGATCGGCAACCGCGTCGTTCAGAGCCGACGCCAGGTCGGTGATGTACTGAGCGGGATCAAGCGGAGTACCCGTGCCATCGGTTGCTTGTTCTATCGGCACCAGCCACCCCGTCTCGCCGGGCACGACCACTTCGGGAATACCCCCGGTCTCAGTCGCCACGACCGCCGTTTGGCAGGCCATCGCCTCCAGGTTGACGATGCCGAGCGGCTCATAGATCGACGGGCAGGCGAACACAGTCGCGGCACTCAGCAACGCGATCACGTCGCGCCGCGGCAACATCCGGTCGATCCACAGCACACCCTGGCGAGTCTGCGAGAGCTCATCGACCAGTCCGGCGACCTCGGCCCTGATCTCCGGCGTGTCCGGTGCCCCGGCGCACAAGATCAGCTGGACGTCAGGCGGCAGTTGCGCGGCAGCGCGGAGAAACAGCGGCAATCCCTTCTGCCGAGTGATCCGGCCGACGAAGATGACGCTTCGCCGCTCCGGGTCAACGCCGAGGTCACGGACCCGAGTCCGGTCGTCGACCGGCGCCCAGGTAGTAACGTCGATACCGTTGTGCACCACGTGCACTTTGGCGGGGTCCACACTCGGGTAGCTGCGTAGTACGTCGGCACGCATCGCCTCACTGACCGCAATGATCCCGGCTGCCGCCTCATAGGCGGTTTTCTCCACCCAGCTCGATATCGCGTAGCCGCCACCGAGCTGTTCGGCCTTCCACGGGCGCATCGGTTCCAGACTGTGCGCGGTCACCACATGGGGCTTGCCGTACAGCAGCGAAGCCAAGTGGCCGGCCATGTTGGCGTACCAGGTGTGCGAGTGCACGATGTCGGCACCCGAGCAGCCACCCACGATCGCCAGGTCGACACCGAGCGTCTTGATGGCCGGATTGAGTTGCGCCAGGTCGGCCAGATCTGGATAGGCCCGGGTGCCATGCGCCTCGCGGGGGGCACCGAAACAGTGCACCCTCGCCTCCATTTCGGGCAGCTCACGCAAGGCCCGCACCAACTCGGTGGCGTGTACCCCCGCTCCGCCATAGATCTCGGGCGGGTACTCCTTGGTGATCACGTCGGCGCGCATGACAAGCAAACTACTGCCAACCGGGTCCCGGCCGCAGCCCGGGAGGGTTAGATTCACCACATGACTTCCGCAGCCGCCGGCCCCACCGAGATGGCCGACCCGGCCGCGAACGACGACCGTGCGCGATTTCGCGGTCGCCACAAGGTGCTCGCCATTGTGCTCGCCGGTGGCGAGGGCAAGCGGTTGATGCCACTGACCCGCGATCGCGCCAAGCCTGCGGTTCCGTTCGGCGGACACTATCGGCTGATCGACTATGCGCTGTCCAACGTCGTCAACTCCGGATACCTCAAAGTGGTCGTGTTGACGCAGTACAAGTCGCACAGTCTGGACAAACACGTGACCCAGACTTGGCGCATGTCGACGATGCTCGGCAACTACGTCGCGCCCATGCCGGCTCAACAACGAATCGGCAAACACTGGTATCTGGGCAGCGCCGATGCCATCTATCAGTCCTTGAATCTGATCCGCGACGAACAACCCGACATCGTCGTGGTGGTCGGCGCCGACCACGTCTATCGCATGGACTTCTCACAGATGGTGGCCTCCCACATCGAGTCCGGCGCCGCATGCACGGTGGCCGCCATTCGCCAACCCATCGCCTCGGCCGACCAGTTCGGTGTGATCGACGTACAACCGTCCAGCCCGGGCACTATCCGTGAGTTCCTGGAAAAGCCCGCCAGCCCGGCCGGCTTGCCCGACGCGCCCAATG
>JBOFLH010000114.1:0-8509 GCA_051657765.1 Nocardioides sp.
GGTGACTACGACGCCTGGGCTACCGGTCTCCGCCGCGCCGAAACTCATCACCGAGTGATCGCACCGGTGGTCGGGTGGGATGCCCGCAAAGGCAAGGTCAAGGTCTCGCCGTTGGCTCGATGGAGCGACGAACAAGTCGAGGGCTACATCGCCGAGCACGGCGTGCTGGTCAACCCGCTGATCTATGACGGCTATCCGTCGGTAGGTTGCTGGCCGTGCACCCGCCGGGTGGCGCCCGGCGAGGATCCACGTAGCGGCCGGTGGGCCGGTACGTCCAAGACGGAGTGTGGGATCCACTCATGACTCATCACCGCACGGCGCACCACACCAGGTGTGCACGAACGAAGGGAGGTCGCAGCTGATGGCTGCCCCTGCACTGATCGCCTTGGCCCATGGCAGCAAGGACCGTCGCTCCGCGGCGATGATCACCGACTTGGTCTCCGAGGTCCGCTCGCTTCGCCCGGATCTGCGGATCGAACGCGCGTTCCTCGACCTGACCAAGCCCGGTTTCGAGGCGGTGGTTGATCGGCTGGTCCGCGCGGGCATCGAGGAGATTGTGGTGGTGCCGTTGCTGCTCAGCGATGCCTTCCACGCCCGGGTTGACGTTCCGGCCGCGATCGCAGAGGTATCAGCTCGGCACCCTGGCGTGCTGATCAGGGCGAGCCGCATCCTGGGCCTGGAGCCGTGCTTCTTGGAAGTTCTCGATCAGCGAATGCGCGAGGCGCTGAGTGCGGCCCGGGTCCGCGAGCTCGATGCACTGGTGCTTGCCGCGGCGGGTTCGGCCGACATGTTGGCCAACCAGGCCGTGGCACGGCTGGCCCGGGTGTGGTCAACCAGGCACAAATTGCCGGTCACCGCGGCCTACGCTTCCAGCGCTCCCCCGGCCACCGGCGAGGCCGTGCGGGCGTTTCGTTCCGAAGGCCGTCGGCATATCGCCGTGGCGTCGCTGTTTCTGGCGCCCGGTTTCCTCCCGGATCGGGCCGCCGAACTCGCGCTGGAAGCCGGCGCTGTGGCGGTGTCCGCACCGCTCGGCGCGCACCCCGAGGTAGCCCGGACCGTGCTGGCTCGATACGCGGTCGGCGCCGTCGAACTCGTCCCGGTCTGACTGCGCGCCGATCACGCGATCGGCTTCTCCTCGACCAGCCGACGCTTCTCGGCCAGCACATCGAAGTCGGCAGTCGGCCATTGCAGGTCCAAGCGTCGCAGCTCGTCCAGCAGTAGCGCGCCGATCGCGTAGTTGCGATACCACTTCTTGTCACTGGGGATCACGTGCCAGGGCGCGTATGTCGTGTTGGTGCGCTCCAGCGCAACCTGATAGGCGTCGCGGTATGTCGGCCACAGCGCACGCTCGTCGAGGTCCGCGGCGTTGTACTTCCAATGTTTCGTCGGATCCTCCAGCCGCGCCATCAAACGAGCCTTCTGTTCCTCGGGCGAGATGTGCAGCATGCACTTGACGATGCTCACACCGTCGTCGACAAGATCCTTCTCGAAGTCGTTGATCGCGTCGTAGCGACGCTCGATCTCCTCGGAGGGCGCCCATTGATGCACCTTGACGATCAGCACGTCTTCATAGTGTGAGCGATCGAAGACACCGATCTGCCCGGCCGCCGGCACTGCCTGGCGAATGCGCCACAAGAAGTCGTGCTTCTTCTCCTCGTCGGTGGGCGCCTTGAAAGAGGTAATCCGGACGCCTTGGGGGTCGACGAGACCAACGGTGTGTCGCAGCACTCCCCCCTTGCCCGAGGTGTCCAGTCCCTGTAACACCAAGAGCACTCGACGCAGTGACCCAGTTGTGCGCTCGGCGAAGAGCCGCTCTTGAAGATCAGCCAGTTCCGACCCCATGGCCGAGAGCGCGGCCTCGCCCTCGCTCTTGCTTCCCGAGAAGCCGGGGGACGCCGCGGTCTCGATCGCCGTCAGGTCAACTGAGCCAGATCGTGGTGACCCGGGTCGTGGTGACCCGGCTGGTGGTATCTGAAGAGCGGCGCGGATAGCGGCAGGATTCATATCGGAATTGTGACTCATCGAACGGTCCATGGCGTTAGTTCCCAGCTTGCGACAGCTCCTCTCGTACGATGCGAGCGGCGTAGCCTGGTGAGTGACCCTTGCGAGCCAGCTGCCCGATCAGTCGCCTGGTAGCCGTCGCCTGGTCGAGCCTGGCCAGCGACGGCAGCTTCTTGCGAACGTGTTGCCGAGCGGACGCCTCTTCGTCGGCCTCATCGACTTCCGCCAACGCCACCGCCGTCACATGAGCGGCGACGCCCTTGCGTTGAAGCTCAGCCGCGAGCACCCGTCGGGTGGCGCCACGGCTGACTTGCCGAGTGGTCACCCAGAGCCGAGCGAACGCCAGGTCGTCGATGAGACCGACCTCCTCGAACCGGTCGAGCACTCGCGCGGCGGCATCGGCAGGCACGTTCTTGGCGGCCAACGCAGTCGCGAGCTCAGCGCGGGTGCACGCTCGGCCAGCGAGCTTGGCCAACAGAATCACCCGAGCGACCGACTCAGGATCGGCGTCTGGGCCCGCGACGCCAGGGTCCGGCGGGGGCGCGGCCGAACAACTGAGCGTGCCCTGGCCTGGCACCGGAGTCGATGAAGCCGGCGGCATGGGCTAGAGATTCTCGACGCCAGCTGGTTCCGCAAGATCGCCTGGAGTATCGACCTGGGGCCCGACGCCCAGCTTCTCCAAGATCTTCTTCTCCAACTCGTTGGCCAGGTCGGGGTTGTCGCGCAGGAAACCCCGTGCGTTTTCCTTGCCTTGCCCGAGTTGATCACCTTCGTAGGTGTACCAAGCGCCAGCCTTGCGCACGAGGCCGGCGCTGACACCGACGTCGATCAGGCCACCCTCGCGGCTGATACCGCGGCCGTACATAATGTCGAACTCGGCTTGTTTGAACGGTGGCGCGACCTTGTTTTTGACAACCTTGACGCGGGTCCGGTTGCCGACCATGTCGGTGCCGTCCTTCAACGTCTCGATCCGGCGCACGTCCAGACGCACCGACGAATAGAACTTCAGCGCGCGCCCGCCAGTGGTGGTCTCGGGGCTTCCGAACATGACCCCTATTTTCTCGCGCAGCTGGTTGATGAAAATGCAGGTGGTATTCGAGTTGTGCAACGCTCCGGTCATCTTGCGCAACGCCTGACTCATCAGTCGCGCCTGGAGACCCATGTGACTGTCGCCCATTTCACCTTCGATCTCGGCCCGGGGAACCAAGGCAGCCACCGAGTCGATCACGATCAGGTCGAGAGCGCCGGACCGCACTAGCATGTCGGCGATTTCCAGCGCCTGCTCACCCGAATCGGGTTGAGAAACGATCAATGCGTCGGTGTCAACACCCAAGGCCTTGGCATAGTCGGGATCCAGCGCGTGCTCGGCATCGATAAAGGCGACTATCCCGCCAGCGGCCTGGGCGTTCGCCACCGAATGCAGCGCGACCGTGGTCTTGCCGGAAGACTCGGGTCCATATATCTCGATGACGCGACCACGAGGCAGCCCGCCAATGCCCAATGCGACATCGAGCGCGATGGCGCCGGTCGGAATGACTTCCAGCGGAGCCCGGGTCTCATCACCCAGGCGCATCACCGAGCCCTTGCCGAATTGGCGTTCGATATTGGCCAACGCGGAGTCCAGTGCCTTGTCGCGATCGCTCATTGTGTGTGTCCCATCGTGTCGATATCCAGTCGTTTCGGCTGCCGCACCGACGCTAGACCCGACCACCGACAACCTGGCGACTCAGCTGCCTAGGTTGTGGAGAATTCGACCCCGCGTCTTCTGTGCCTCAAATCTAGGCCGAACACGTGTTCGAGCGAAGCGACACGCCGACAACCTAACGGGGTAGATGCACCACGAACCGGCAACCTGGCGCAACGTTGTCGACCAGAACGCGCCCGCGGTGTGCCTCCACGATGCCCTTGACAATCGCCAGGCCCAAGCCGGCCCCGACACCGGGTCCGGCAATCGTCGGCGTGCGCGCCGTACTGCCCTGCCAAGCCACATCGAAGACCCGGGCCATGTCCTCACGTGACAGCCCGCCGCATCCGTCGGTAACCGAGAGCTCCACACCGCCGGCCACTGCTTGACCGTGCACCTCCACCACACCGTCGGCCGGGGTGTGCCGGATCGCGTTCATCAGCAGATTCGACACCACTCGGGACAACTCGCCGGGATCGGCCGTGATCACGATGCCCTCGTCCACGCGCCCCCCGAGCCGCACCTGTCTGGCCGCGGCGACCGGGTCGGCTCCGGCCAGCGCTTCGCTGACGATGTCACCGAGGGCCACCGGTTGCAGTGACAGGCGCAGGACGCCGGCATGAATGCGGGACAGCTCGAAAAGATCGTCCACCATTCGCACCATTCGGTCGACCTCCGCGCGGATCTGCCGGTGATAGCGCGACGGGTCCTGGGCAATGCCGTCTTCCAGAGCCTCCGTCATCGCCCGCAAGCCGGCCAGCGGCGTGCGCAAGTCATGGGACACCCAGGAAACCAACTCGCGCCGCGACTCCTCCAGTCGAGTCTCGCGCTCGCGGGATTCCCGCAACCGATGGCTAGTTCGAGCCAGCTCGTCGGCGAGGCCTTGCAGTTCCGCTGGCCCACGTGCCGACGACAAGAACCGACCCGAGACGCCGAACCGGCGAGCCTCCTCGCGCATCGAGCGAGACCAGCGCACAAAGGAGGCGCCCACCGCCACCGCGACGCCCACCGCGACAATGCTCGCGATGACCGAGACCAACAGCACCACACCGAAGTCGTGATCGGACAAGAACATCGCCCGCGCGGTACCCACGAAACCGGCCACCACCGAGAGCACGGCGACCCCGGCCACCGTTACCGCCAACACCAGCACAGAACGACGTCGTAGCAGCCAAGCTACCGCCAGCCCCACCACTCCCGCCGCCGCGGACCAGGCAGCCGAGATGGCTATGATCGTCAATTGATCCTTAGTCACCCGCGCTCCTCCTCCGGTTGCCCTTCCCAGCGATATCCGACACCCCAGACGGTGACCAACCGCACCGGTCGGGTGGGATCTTCCTCGACCTTCTCGCGTAACCGCCGAACGTGGACAGTGACCGTCGACTGATCTCCGAACGACCATCCCCACACCTGCTGCAGCAACTCGTCGCGGGAGTAGGCCGTGCCCGGATTGGCGACCAGGAACCGCAACAGATCGAACTCCCGACCGGTCAACGCGAGCGGATCACCGCGCAAGGTGGCCTCATGCCGTTCGTTGTCGACGATCAGGTCCCCGTCGATCATTCGCCCGGGCACCGCTCGCTCGGCGTCGCCGACCCGACGGAGCACCGACTCCACCCGCAGCACCAACTCACGAGGACTGAACGGCTTGGTGAGATAGTCATCGGCGCCCACCTCAAGGCCGACCACCCGGTCGGTCTCGCTACCCAACGCGGTGAGCATGATGATCGGCACATCGGTGGTGCTACGCAGGCGACGGCACACCTCAAGCCCGTCGATGCCCGGCAACATCAGATCCAGCACGACCAGATCCGCGGGAACATCACGCATCAAGTGCAGCGCGGCCTCGCCATCGGCCGCCTCGGACACCTGATGTTGCGCTGCACGGAGATAGGAGACCACCACCTCGCGAACGGTCGGGTCGTCATCCACCACCAGAATGTGTGCCATCAGTCCTCCACCACCTCAGCGTTAGCGCGACGCGCAAGCACACTACCGATCAGCGCACCGCCCGCCGCGATGAGTACCCCCAGCAACAGCCAGCCCTCCAGATAGTTGCGGTCGAGCAGGGTTGGGTTGTCCGGTTTCGAGCCGAATCGCCCCAACACGGGAAGGGCCAGCAGTGTCAGCGACCCGAAGACGATCAGTGTGATTGCCGCGGCCGTGGCCAGCCAGCGAGGCTGCAATCTGGTGCCCAGCAGACAGATTCCGATCACCAGCGGCGCGAGCACCGCATCGTGCAGCAGGACACCGCCGAACATCCAGATACCAACTGGGACCAGATCCGCCGGACGCCCCAGCAGCAACCCAGCGCCGTACAGTCCGAGTACGACGCCCACCCCTAGGAGAATCCACCGAAGACGCTTCACGTCAGCACCTCCAGGCGGGTGACCCACTTGGTTTGGAGAACCCCGGGCCGGTTTGGCGCGATGAGCCGGCACGGCGCGCCATGGTCCAGGGTAAGCGGACGACCGGCCAAACCGGTGGCCAGGAGGGTCAACGGGTCGTCCGCGAAGTTGCCCGGCAGGTCGATCACTCGAAACGGTCCGCGCTGTTGCAATGAGGTAACTCGCACGGCGCTGCCGCGCGGCGTGCCAACCAGGGCCAGTAGGTCACGGATCCGCACTCCGGTCCACTCACCGCTCGCGCTCCATCCTTCGACACAGGCGATCGGCAACGTCTCGGTGTGGCCGGACTTGGCGACGAGTTCGTCGTGAGTCAGCACCACGCGACGATTGCCATGCACGATGGTGAGCCGGTAGGCCGGGCTGGTGGCAGCGGCGGTGACCCCGGCCGATCGGGCGGTCTTGTTGATCGGTACACCCCCCGGACCCTCGCCCGAGCGAACACCGAGCAGCGAAATCCGGCGCAGCGCGGGGACCGTGCTGCCGGCAGTGGCGAGCACGGCGACCCCGGCGGCGGCCCAGGTGACACGCAACAGTCCCCGCCGCGACAGCACCGTCTGCTGTCTCGCGCGGCCCGCCACATCCGTCTGCCTCGCCCCGACCACGGGAACCTGCTTGACCACCTCGGCGCCAACCTCGATGTCGCCCGCCTCGATGTCGCCCGCCGCGCCGTTGCCTAGCTCGACGTCAGCCACCAGGGCAGCCCGGATGATCGGCAACTTCACCGCCACATGGACCAGCAGCGCGCCAATGGCGATCCACCCCATGGCGAAGTGGGTGGCGCGAAATGAGAACGCCCACGGATACCACTGCCCGGAGTTGGCCAGCCCCGCGGCCAGCTGGAAGATCGACGCGGCAACCAGGATTGCGATAGAGACACGCTCGGCGCCGTGCAGCACCAGTTCGCGACCGGCTCTGGGTGGACGAGCGAACAGCGCCGGGAACACCGTCCACAACTTCACCAGCAGCAAGGGCACCGCCGCGGTTCCGGCGATCACGTGCAGGCCTTGGGTCACTCGGTAGGCCGACACGGGCCGGCTGGGGAATGGCCAAGCCGGCTCCTGGGCGGCATGACTGATCAAGCCGGTGAGGAAACAGACCCCGAAGGCGATGCCGAGCCATAGCCCGATCCGGGCGGCGACGACCGGGGCCCGAAGTCGGCGGCTGAAGTCACTCTCGGCGGGAACTCGCCGCATAGCACCCGTCAGCCACCCGCCCGACCTGGCGGCGCCTAAGTTCGGCTCGGGTGCCGCGCTCATGCCGCCGCCACGGCCAGCACGCCGAACCAACGGTCCGCGAAGCGGTAGATCCGGGCCGCCTCGAATCCGGCCTCGGCGGCCAGGTACTCGGCGCTGTCCACGCCTACCGTCGCCCACGGAAATGGTTCGCTCACTCGACCGTCGTTCTCCAGACGGACGGTGCCGGCCCGGATCCCGGTCCCCGGCGGCGCCAGATCCAGCACGGCGCGACCCGACGGGGCCAACACCTCGCGAACCCGGCGAAGCAACACAATCGGGTTGGCACCAATGCCGATGTTGCCGTCCGCGAGGAGTGCAGTCTCCCAACGACCTTCGGCCGGGATCCGATCGAACACGTCACGCAACAAAGCGGGTGCGCCGCGCTCGCGGGTCTGAAACACCGCCTCGGGGAGCACGTCGATGCCCAGGACCACCCTGCCCATCGTGGCCAGCATCTCGGCCATCCGCCCTGGACCGCACCCGATATCGAGCGTCGCTCCACGACAGTGTTCCAACACGATCTGATCGGAGCCGTCGGCCGGCCCTGTCCAGGCGTCCATCGACCGAGGGGTTTCATCCAGGCCGATCCACGAACATCCTTCGCCCCGAACGCGGAGGTAAACGCCTGCTCGACGTTCAAGTCGGTGACGGCCGGCCCACCGGAGTCGCGAACCGACGGGTCGAGGAATTGACTGGTCATGCCGGCACACTGCCTTGGTGATCAGCCCAGGCGCGGGAGAATGCCCCGTGCGAGATCGCCGCGACCGCTTTGGCGTCGGCCACGGTATCGACGTCGCGCAGCTCGACACTGGTGCCCACGCGCAGGCCGCGCGCTCGCAACGCGGCCGCGGTGTGCCGGTAGGTGCTCGCCGTGGACATGGCGACGCCGATCAGGGCGGGCGCGTGCTCAGGTCCGGGCAGGGCGAGCGCCCACCACCCACCATCAGCGGCCGGTGCCAGCACCGCGTCCCATTCGCGCAGCCCACCAGCCACGACCTCGAGGTCGGCGATCCGAGCATGCGGGGTGTCCATGCCAATCTGGATCCGGGCGCCGGGCACGACGGCGTGAGCGTGGGCCAGCCGTTCGGCGAAGGTCGCTCCGACCTGCCCGAAGACCGTCCAGCGGGCGAGGCGCGCGCGCAGTTCGCGAGCGCGCACCGCCGCGTCCAGCTCGCCGTCGA
>JBOFLH010000115.1:0-4144 GCA_051657765.1 Nocardioides sp.
AAGCGCGTCCTCCCGGACCTACCGGCCCACAAGGACAGCTGGGAGTTCATCCGGCTGGCCGACGGTGACGACGTGGTGGGCGCCCTGGACTTGACCACCGGTCACGAGTCCCTGTGCTTTATCACCTCCGATGCGCAACTGCTCAGATTCGCCGCCGAGCTGGTCAGGCCGCAAGGCCGTGGGGGCGGCGGCATGGCGGGAGTACGCCTCGCGGCTGGTGCGCACGTCGCCTGGTTCGGCACGATTGACCTTGATGACCGCCTCGACGAGGCTGTCGTCGTGACCTCCTCGGGAGCGGCCAGCGCACTACCCGGCACCGAGCCCGGCTCACAGAAGGTGACTCCCTTTGCCGACTTTCCGGCGAAGGGACGAGGCACCGCGGGCGTGCGGTGCCATCGCTTCCTCAAGGGCGAGGACACGCTGATCTTTGCCTGGGCCGGGCACGGTCCGCCACGAGGCGCCGCCCCAAACGGAGCGCCCATCGAACTCACCGAGGCCCGCGGCAAACGGGACGGCTCCGGTTTGCCGGGCACGGTGGCGCTGGCTGGCTGCGCTGGTCCGATCGCGCAGCGGGTGGCCACCCTGCCGGCTGGTTCGGTCCGGTGACCCTTGTATGCCAGGCTAATCGCATGGGCACTACGCACCCGCACACACGGCGACTTCGAGCCGTCCGCGCGGCCGTGCTTTGTTTCTTCTCCGCCCTGGCTCTCGCCGGTTGCGACCGCCAAGCCATCGATCACGGCCCGTCCGGCACTCCGATGGAAGCGATGGCGCGGGCCAGAGTGGCCCTGGACCAGACCAATGGGGTCCGCATCGAGCTAGCCACCGACAATCTGCCCGACGATGTCGACGGCGTCATCGGTGCGACCGGAATCGGCACCCATCCGCCGGCATTCGATGGAGCCATCACGATCACCTCGGGCGGCGCGACTTTCGAGGTTCCGCTGGTATCGGTCAATGACCGCGTTTACGCACAGATTCCGCTCACCACCGGATGGTCCGATATCGACCCGGCCGACTATGGCGCACCCGACCCAGGCACCCTGATGTCGGCCGAGTCCGGGATCTCCTCGTTGTTGACCAGCACTCGGGAATTGACCAAGGGCAAGTCCGTGCGTGGTGGCGAGGACAATTCCGAGGTGTTGACCACCTACACCGGCACGGTGGACGGCACCCAGCTGAGCGGCATCATTCCGTCCGCAACCGGTTCTTTCGAGGTTGCCTACACCGTGACCGCGGACAGTCAGTTGCGAGAGATGACGATGACCGGGACCTTCTACCCAGATTCGGCTTCGATGACGTACGCCATCGAGTTGACCGACTATGGCATCGACAAGGTCGTCGTCGCTCCATGACGTCTCCGCGCCCGTCACGGTCATCACAGAGTCGTCGAGTCGCTCGGCCCTCACCCGCGATCTGCCCCGCGATTGAGCCTAGGCTGGGCCCCGGCAGAGCGACGCAGCACGGTGAGTGAGTCCGCGCCCGACCGACCGCGACTCCGCGTCCCACTATTCCGGCCCCCGCTCCTGCTGAGCCTCGCCGCGGTCGCGGTGGCATTCGCCGCCGCCGATACCTATGTGGTGGTGCTTGCGCTACCGGAAATGATGACCAGCGTCGGCGTGCCGCTGGATCAGCTTCAGCGCGCCGCCCCCATTGTCTCAGGGTTTCTCCTCGGCTACATCGCGATGCTCCCGTTGATCGGCAGGATCTCCGATCTCCGAGGCCGAGTGCCGGTGCTGATCGCCTGCCTCATATCGTTCGCGTTCGGCTCACTAGTGACCGCCCTGGCCTACGACCTGCCCAGCTTGGTGAGCGGCCGCTTCCTGCAGGGTGCCGGCGCCGGCGGCCTGGTACCGGTGACGCTGGCGCTGGTTGCCGACCTCTATCCGCCCCAGCGCCGAGGCGTCCCCCTCGGCCTCGTCTCCGGGGTCCAAGAACTCGGCAGTGTGCTCGGCCCGCTGTTCGGTGCCGCGGTAGTGTCGGTGAGCACGTGGCGGAGCATCTTCGCGGTGAACCTCGCGGTCGCCCTGGTCCTCGCCGCGGCCATTGTGGCCACCCGATCCGAGCCCGCGGCCAACCCGGCGCCGCGGCTAGCCCGGGTGGACCTGATCGGCGCTGCCCTGGGTGTACTTGCCCTGCTCGGCGGGATCCTCGTGTTCATTCGGCCCAGTTCGATGATGCGCGACCTGCGTTGGGGCACCCTGTTCGTGCCCTATGTCGGATCCGGCCGCTGGCTGACACCACTCGGCCTGCTCACCGTCGTCATGGTCCTGCTGTTCACGCTTCGCTGCCTGACGGCCCGCACGCCGGTCCTCAAGCTCAATCTGTGGTGGCAGACCATCCGGCGAGCAGACTTGCCGGGCTCGGCGTTGTTGGCGTCAATGCTGGCTGGCGTCATCGCCGCGTTCGGCACCGCCGATCCCCGGGTAGCCGTCTTCTCCCCTAACGGTGGGTGGTACCTGGCCGGCTCAGCGCTCGCTGCCGGCTTGTTAGTGATGCACGTGCGCCGATCGCCAGCTCCGCTACTGCCACCGGGCACCCTGCGTCACCGAGCCGCCTGGGGCAGTTTGGCGGTCAGTTTTCTGATCGGCACGGCCCTGATCGCGGCCCTGATCGACATTCCGATTTTCGCCCGCACCACCATCTACTCCGACTCCCAACTGGACGCCGCGTTGGTCCTGACCCGCTTCCTGATCGCGCTGCCGTTCGGTGCGGTGATCGGCGGAGCACTGACCCGTCGAATCAGCCCGGGTATTGTGACCGCCGTCGCCATGGCGCTGGTCGCGGGCGGATTCGTAGGTATGAGCCGATGGACTATCACCAGCCTGGGCGACCTCTCTGCCACGATAACCCTGGGAATCTGCGGTTTTGGGTTCGGCTTGGCTTTGGCTCCGGTGAACGCGGCCCTGTTGACGGCAACAGACGCTGCCGTACACGGGGTCGCCACCGCCCTTCTGGTGGTGGCTCGGATGATGGGCATGTTGGTCGGCATCTCGGCTCTGACGGTCATTGGCTTACGCCGCTACTACCTGGAGCAACGTGATATTCCGCCGGTGCGCGAGGTGTGCGATGGGCGCAGTCGCTGTGCGGCGTTCACCCGGCTGCTCCAAGAAGCCGGCATTGTTCAGGAACAAGCGGTGTTCGCCGGTGCCGCGATCTGTGCGGCGGTCGCTGGAGCCCTGGCACTGGTCGTGCTCAGGACTCGATACGCTAGCGCTCATGCCGGCTGACTTCGATGACCTGATCGCCGCGAACGCGGCCTACGCGAGTCGATTCCAGGGCGCAAACTTCGATGGCGTAGCGCGCGCTGGCGTCGCGATCGTTACCTGTATGGACTCGCGAATCGATCCACTGAAGCTGTTGGGACTCGAACACGGCGATGCCAAGATCTTTCGCAACCCGGGCGGGCGGGTGACCGAGGCTGCGCTGGAGGCTCTGGTCCTCGGCACTCACCTGCTCGGCGTGCAACGAATCCTGATCCTGCCGCACACCCGGTGTGCGATGGCCTCGCACAGTCAGCAGGAGCTTCAAGACCGAGTCAGCGCCTCGGCCGGGGTTGATGCAAGTTGGCATCCGTTCCATGTCATCGAAGACCAGGTGGTAGCGCTTGCCGACGACGTTCGCCGAGTCACCGCGCACCCGTTGATCCCGCCCACCGTCGTAGTGGGCGGCTTCTTGTACGACGTGGACACCGGTCGGATCGACCGCAAGGTATAGACACGGTTCGTCATCCGGAGCAACGAGCCGTCCGTTCGGTTGGCCGGCTATCCGCCGACGTCCGGCGGCTGCTCGGTGTGCCGCCGATCCGCCTCGATCTGCGCGCGCAATCTCGCGGTGAACTCCTCGTTCGTCTCGCGCGAGTCCGCGTTCGGTGGTCGCATCATGGGCACCCCATCACGAACCGCCCGCCGCACCACGACGCCGATGACCAACCCCATCCCGACCACGGCCACGATGACCGGCAGGACAAGCGACAGCAGAAGGTGCGCGATGGTCATACCCATGGGTTTCTCCTATGTCAAGCGGCGGCCGGAAGGCAAGTCCCGGCGGCGGCGTGATCGGTGTGTGAGTGGTTGACGATGATGCGGATGAGGCGCCGTCTAAGGCACCTCAGTGCCTCTGGGGTGGACATGCCTTCGGCCTT
>JBOFLH010000116.1:0-3013 GCA_051657765.1 Nocardioides sp.
AGTTTTTCAGCAGTGGATCTGGGCAGAGAATCTCGACCCGATCGACGGGCACGACCCGCCGCCGTTCCGGGAGGTCAAGACCCGCCGCGACCCCCACCGAGAACCACCGCCGTACGGATGATCGGACACCGCTACCGCACACGGATCTCGAAAGTCTCCCACCGGCGTCCCACAGCGACTCATCCGACACCGGCTATAGGCCTGTGACCTGCGGCGATAGGTGTGTAAGGGTCCGCTCTCCGGAGGCGGACGCGCTGCCTCCGGCGGTATCCGGTCTCGTCCTCACAGTGAATCGTCCGGGTAAGTGCGAATCGAAGTGCGGGGTACCTTCAGGTCATGTCGATTCCGCCTGGCCGCCGCTGCTGGTGGTGCGGCGCCCCTGCAGACTCCGGAGAGCATAAGTTCAAGCGGAGTGATCTGGGCCGAGCATTCGGCAACGGGGCGTGGGATGCTGCGAATCCTGTAGCGCACGTCGTGGAAGGTGACGACGCGATTGGCTTGCCCGGATCTTCGCGCGCAAACCGCTTGAAGTTTCAAGCGGCACTCTGCCGCGACTGTAACTCGCGGCGAAGTCAGCCATTCGACACGGCATACGACGCCTTTGCGGACTATCTGCGTACACACGAGCGGCACGTGACTGAGACGGGTCAGCTGAATTGGGTCGATGTCTTCGGCAGTTCATGGCGGGAAGACCTCCGGATGCTTGTGGCGTACTGGGTGAAGCACATCGGCTGTCGAGTAGCGGGGGACGGCGTACCGGTGCACAAGGCACTAGCTGGCTACCTCGACGGCCAAAAGCCGCTGGCTCACCTCGGCATGCGGCTAGAGATTCGAGATGACATCGCCGCTTTGGCAGCCCACCTAGAGTTCTGGCATGGCATCGACCCCTCTGCCCTATGGATCGGCCCCGCAGAGGGCCAATACAGCGCTAGTCGTGAGCACGTCGTCAAAGTTTGGAGCCACTGGGGGTTTGGGGCAATTCGCCTCGCGTATGTGTACGACTGGGAGAAACCTGCCGCGGATACCAACTTCGGCAGTCGGGTCGTGACTATTCCACGAGGCTTCAGCGTCGACCCCACCCAAGTGGTTGCCGACTGCAGGTACTGCAATTATGAAGGCTGATGGCTTCTCAGTTGAACCCGTTGGAATCTACTCTCGGTGCCCCAGGTCATCGGTGGGCAGAAGTGGAGCTGACCGTACGGAGCCTACCCAGCGGCTGAGCCCGACCGCTCGTACGCGACTCCACCACCTAGCCAGCCACACGGCTTCTCGTGGGGTCAACGGACACCGTCGAGTCTGTGCCGACCTGACCCGACCTGATTCAGATAGCAATCGCCAAACACAGCACAGAGTCCCACCGGACGTCCCACAGAGCCGCGATGACGCGGGGCCTACAGGCCCCTGACCAGCGGGACATGCCCAGGCGCCTCGAGGAGAAAGCGTGCTGGCCGGCGGCCGTAGTTGCATGGCCGAGCACGGCCCCAGGCCGCGCGCAGGTTCGCCGGGGCCCGCATCACGCTGCGTGGCGTTCGTGCGTTGGTGCGTGCTGCCTACGGGTCGATTGGGAGCCATGAGATGGACTCCTCGGTGGGCGGCCAGCCAGGAACGGGAAGGCGACGTGCGAGGGCCGCGATCAGCCACTCGTCGGCCTCGAGGCGAGTGATGAACGAGTGGCCTGGAACCCGTGCCCCGTCCGGGTAGTCACCGATGTACTCGGGCGCGAGGAGCACGACCAGTTCAAGGTCTGCCCCAACCAGGATGGCCCGGTCCATGACACCGCGCCCATGCCGTAGCCCGGCGTAGGCAGATCGCCAGTGCTGAATCAGATCGACGAACATCTGATCGAAGAGCTGGCCCGCAGCGTCGTAGTCGGCTAGGTCTTCGGCAAGGTCATCATCGGGTCCACCGTGGCCAAGAAGCCAACCTTGGGCAAGGGTCAAGCGCAGCCGATCGTCCAGGATCGCCCAGAGCCGCCTGCCGGGTGCGGTGGTGTATAGCTCATCGAGCCACTCGTTGATGACCTTGAGTCCACCCGGTTCAGGCACCGGGTCCGCATCGATCATGCGGAGACCAGCTCGACCGCGCCGTTCGCGACCTCGAACCGGAACTGAAGACCAGTCGCACGGCTCAACCGCGCCAAGGTCTCGAACGACGGCTGGTGTTCTGCCTTCTCCAGGCGCGCAATCTGAGGCTGGACAAGTCCCACAATCGCGGCCAGTTCCCGCTGGCTGAGCCCGTGTTGAGTGCGGTAAGCCGTGACCCGCTTGGCGACCTCGCGAGCAAAGGAGAGCCGATCCCACTCCGCCCGGAACTCCGGATCGCCACGGTGCTCCTCGATGACCTCATCGAGCGACTTCATGTCTGAAAGCTTCATCAACCCTCCTCTTCCACTTCTTCCAAGCGCCGTTCGGCCGACCTGACACTCCGAGTGAAACCTCGCGGATCCACCTCGGCCTCCGGGCCGATCGCACCGACCACCAGCGCATCGCCGATCTGCCGATAGAACGCCCGCCACGGACTGCGCCCCTGCCTCGGCCGCAGCTCCCGCAAGCCATCGCTGCTACCGCGCACGGCACTCGTATGCGGAAACCCCAACACCGGGCCGATGGCGCGAAGCTTGTCCAACGCCGTGGCGACCGCGACTCTCTCCCGGGCAGGGATCTTGCTCAACTCCACCTCGGCATCAGGGTGTAGCAGCACTCTCCACGACACCACTAGACGATACCACGCGTGCTATCGGCGCGTAGCTAGGCCGATGTGCCCGACGATCGTTGTGCGGATCTCTTGTTGATCCACGAGAGAAGGTCGGCATATACGATGATGTAGGCGAGCACGACCATCGCCATGGTGAGTGCCAGCCCAATTCCTCGGAGACGTGGACCGCGACCATGCCGCGAAGGTTCCACAGGCTATGCGCGGCGACTAGGCCCAGCACGGTTCGTGTTCTCAGGTAGACGATGGCAACACCGGCCGCCCAAATGCTGAGAAAGATGACCGGCCACGAGTAGTAGAC
>JBOFLH010000117.1:0-1475 GCA_051657765.1 Nocardioides sp.
GCCTCACCATGACGGGCCCGGACGCCGAGACACTTGCGTCAATCTGTCGGACGCTAGTAGACGAGCAACTTATCGCCAGCGCCAACATAGTCCCGGCTATTCGGTCGATCTATCGATGGCAGACCGAGGTCCATGACGAACAAGAGGCATACGCCGTACTCCAGACAACCGCAGCTCGTGTCGGCGCCTTGTTCAAACGCGCAGCCGAACTGCACCCATACGACACGCCGCACCTGCTATCGGTGGCCGTTGAGGAGGCAGAGGAGACCTACGCCGACTGGGTCATCGAGAATGTGCAGGCGGAAGAAGCGCCGCGCTAGCCCGAGACCCACCTAGCGTGGCGGCAAGTCCGTACCTTCGCCGGGCATCCGGGGTGGGCGCGAGGCGGATGCCGGCGGTGGTGAGGATGGACAGGTCGAGTGTCCAGTGGTGGAGGTTGCGGCGGCCCCAAATGTCGAATGCGTGGTCGAGGTGGTTGGTGAGGGTGTGGTGGTCCCAGCCGTTGACCTCTGTCAGGTGCGCGAGGGCCGGCCCGTCGCGTTGTTGGAGCATCGCGAGCCCGAAGTGGGTTGCGTCGTGACACGGTCCGCATAGGCAGACCAGCCGGCGGAGATGCTGGGTGAAGGTGGTGTCGTCGAAGTGCCACCGTTCGTGAGCCTCAACCCGGACCTGCCGGTCCCGATCCTCGGGTTGGCCACAGGCCTCACAGCGATGTCCGGCCCGGGCGTAGACCATCCGGCGGAGCCGGTCCCAATCCCGACTGTCGGTGCAGGAGCGGACGTTGGTGAACCAACACGACCGCGGCACGAGATCCACGAACAAGCCGGTACCGAAGTTGCGGTCTTCGCCGGGCAGGAGTGTGGGGAGGGCCGGTAGCGCCGCCCATCTCGCCAAATCACCGACACCTGGTCGTGGCGCGAACCATCGCCGCGCTTGTGGGTCCCACCGGGCGCCAGCGGCTTTCGCGTCGTCTTTTTCGGCGTACGGAACGTCCAGCCACACTCGATCGGCCATCGCAGTTCGTCCTCCCAAGGTCGACCCCCCTCACGCAAGGGGGTGTCAGCGGTCGCTAGCGTCTCGTCCAGCACCGACACCGACAGGGTGGCCGCTGCTTAGGAGGTGGCGGCGATCCGCGGGGGCAGGGGTGCGCATCGGGCCGGCCGGACCTCGCCAGGTAGGGCACACTATTCGAATGGGCGATGGGTACGACGACTTCCAACCCGAGAACACCCACGCGGATCCCCGCTTTCACAAGATGATCGGTCTGCTCGCTGCACTACCGGACGCGTCGTTGAAACAAGCCCTGCTCCGCGTGTCTGCGACGATGATTCTTCCAGGATTGCTCGATGCCGGCGCCACCGAAGTCACCCTTGACGTCCTCCAAGAACTAGCCCACAACTCACCAGACCCCATGGTGCGTTGCGACGCCCGCCGAATCGTCCACGAGAGAAAACTCGACCTGATCCTCTGGGCAA
>JBOFLH010000118.1:0-2066 GCA_051657765.1 Nocardioides sp.
AGATCGTCGTCGACTCCCGGCTCTCCAACGCACAGAAAGCCGCCGTGATCGCCCACGAACTCGGACATGTCCACTGCGGGCATGTCGACGGTGACTACAGCGAGTACCGCAAGCACCGCGGACAGTACGAGACGGAAGCCGAAATGGCTGGGTTCCTCACCATGAGGAGCCGGGGAGCGTCCAAAGAACAGACCGACGCATTCTCACCGGCCTACATCGCCGGCTGGTCACGGGGTGACGCCAAGGTCATGCATGCCGCGGTCGACAAAGCCGTCCGAGCGCACAACAAGATCCTCGACGGCGACTGGCCGACGAACTAACAGGAAAGGAGCACCACCTATGACACGAACCCACTACGAGGCCGATGTCACCGACCCCGTGACCGGTGAGATCACCGTGCTCAAGGCTGCCTCGGACGCGGAACTTGAGCGTCTCATCGAGGAGCACCTCGGGTTGCTGCTTCCCGAGGTGTCTTGATTCTGCATCCGCGTCGGCGTGTCGGCTCGATGCTGCATCAGCACTCGCCATAGTGTTTCGGCATGAACCGTAAGCCTGGTCAGCAGCCAAAGGGTGATCGCGCCGCGATCACGGTGCGCGTACCGCGCACGCACTACCAAGCTCTCGCCGAGTCCGCGCGGGCCGAAGGTCTGACGCTCAGCGACTACCTAAACCTGGTCATCTCCCAGGCTCACGGTCTCGATGTCCCGAGCTATGTTCACCGCGCGTCCGAGCGCGCACAGGAGGCCTTGCCGATCAGCGCCTAGATGTGACGAAACCCCCGGCCAGCCAGCCGAGGGTTTCCGTCAAACCGAACCCACGCCCTTCCACGAGCAGCAGCCAACTTGCGGACTGTCCAGGTCCGTTGACTTGAAAGGTTCTGGCTTTGAGCGTACCCGATAACTGTTTCAGAAAAGGTCATCTGGGTGGTATGTCCCCCGACGTCTGGGGTCGAGGCATGCCCTCGCTCGGTCCGTTCTGAGTTACCCGGTGATCTTGACCCGCGCCGTCCCATCTGTCACACGGCAGCCTGCCGCGCTACTTGCCTCTGGCATGAGGGCACCTACGCACATGGACAGCCGCGATGACACTCACGCTTCATCAATCACACAAACCGGCGAGGTGCACACTTGTCACATACAGGGCCAAGGCCTCCTGACCAACCACCCCCGCGGCCGCCGCGCGTTCCTGTGCGCGATGTCATCGCCTCACTCGACGAGCCGATGCGGCGCCGGGGATTCGAACGGCGCAACGCAGACCTGGGTGAAGCCACAGCAGATGATCGCTGGATCGCGAGCTGGCTCAGAGACGAGCCGCGCTCCGCGGCGATCGACACCAGAATCGGGCCAGTCGGCAGCTACGACGGGGTCGCGGCTTGGAGCGACGGATATCTCTTGGTCGGCATGCAGGGCAACCGTTTCCTCGCGAAGGTCGAGTGGCGCAACTCATCCCTCGAATCTGATGAAATCGCGAGCGTCATCGCCGGCATGGTGGATCAGTACGACCGATTCGTACCCAACACCGGCCCCCCCTTGGAAAGGGGCGGTTGGACCCGCGGCTAGCACGGGGGCACAGGCATGACCGGCAGGCGTAGGGGGGTGCCGGGATCCTCTTTCGACCGCGTACTGACGGCGGTTCAAGCAACTGGGCTGCGCCACACCATCAAGCATGGTGGCACGCACATTCAGGCGGAGTGCCCGACCCACTCCGACAATCACCCATCCCTCACCGTCGACTACAAGGCCGGCGAAGGATGCACTCTCCTGAACTGCCAGGCGAGCTGCGACCCTCACGACGTCGTAGCCGCGCTCGACCTCACCATGCCGATGCTGTTCGACGACTACGAAGACCTCAAGTCCTTCAAGGAGCGTCGAGATCAGGAGCGGGAAGAGGAGCGCAAGAGCGGGCGGCGTACCGCACTGCGCACCAAGCGCACGGTTGTTGCGAAGCCGCGGCCGGCCCTGCCGAAGGGTCGGTTGCCTGCTCGGGTGACCAGGGTTGAGCCGCGGCTGCTGGGTGAGTGGGCAGTAGCGGCGACGTATGACTACTGCGACGTTGACGGAGTGGTG
>JBOFLH010000119.1:0-8815 GCA_051657765.1 Nocardioides sp.
GTCAAGGCGGGCCGCTGGACGGCGTACGACGCGAACAGGCCCGCCAGACGTCGGGCCACGCTCCAGCGCCGACCCCGACGAATCTCCGCGTCCGCACCCGAATCGCGGTGGCCGAGATGGCGCGTCAACGCGGTGCTCCACGGTTCGTCCAAGCACTCGTCGATCACCCGCAACAACGGCCAGACCAGGTGATCGGGAGCCCACGGATCGTTGGCATCTTGATTGAGCAGCAGCGCGATCAACGACGACGGCGACAGGAAGCGAACGCCGGCGCACACGCCGTCCCCGCCTGGCGTGGCCGCGCCCAGCCGATGCGAGAGCCGCTGGGCCAGCCAACGCTCGACGCCGCGGGCCGGCACCACCACCAGGTCCTGGTCGAACGGGTCCGCCGGCGGGGTCGACAACAACTCACCGAGTCCGTCGGCGAGCTGCCTGGTGTCCGATGCGCGGTGGAGGTGAAGAGCCACGAAAGAACCATAGAGTGACCTGCCGACCGGCTCGGCGCACCAGTGGAGCCCGGCGCGATTTGGCGCCGACCGCGATCATGGCTGCCCAGCTGAGCCAGCTGGGGGTCGTAAGGTTTCCCCACGTCCCGGATCGCCGACCCGCTCCGGGACGCCGAAGCCTCAGCGAGGAGCCTGCCGATGTTGTCCGACATCCAGATCGCCGATGCCGCCGACCTGGTGCCTATCACCCGGCTGGCCGGCGAGAAACTCGGCATCGAGCCGTCGGCGTTGTCGCCGTACGGTCACACCAAGGCCAAGATCTCACTGCCGTACGTCGCATCGCTGGCCGGGCGCCCCGACGGCCGGCTGATCCTGGTGACCGCGATGTCGCCCACGCCGGCAGGTGAAGGCAAGACCACCACATCGGTCGGGCTGGCCGACGCCTTGCAACGCCTGGGCAGGCGGTCCATGGTCGCTTTGCGTGAGCCGTCGATGGGGCCGGTCTTCGGCATGAAGGGTGGTGCCGCCGGCGGGGGATACGCACAGGTCGTGCCGATGACCGATATCAACCTGCACTTCACTGGCGACTTCGCCGCCATCGGAGCGGCGAACAACCTGCTAGCGGCCCTCATCGACAACCACCTGCACCACGGCAATGCCCTCGGCATCGATCCCCGGACGGTCACCTGGAAACGGGTGGTCGACCTCAACGACCGGGCGCTGCGCGACATTGTGGTCGGGCTGGGTGGGGTCGCCAATGGTTTCCCCCGGGAGGACGGTTTCGACATCGTGGTGGCCTCTGAGGTGATGGCGATCCTCTGTCTCGCCGAGTCCTTGACCGACCTCAAGGAGCGACTGGGCAACATCGTGATCGGCTACGACCGGGGCCGGCGCCCGATCACCGCTCGAGACCTGCGCGCACACGGCGCGATGGCGGTGTTGCTGCGAGACGCGTTCGCGCCCAATCTCGTGCAGACCCTGGAACACACGCCGGCGGTGATCCACGGCGGGCCGTTCGCCAACATCGCCCACGGGTGCAACTCGGTGATCGCGACCAGAACCGCGCTGAAGCTGGCCGACTATGTGGTCACCGAGGCCGGTTTCGGGGCCGATCTGGGTGCCGAGAAGTTTATCGACATCAAGTGTCGCGCCTCCGGCCTGCGCCCGGCCGCGGTTGTGGTGGTAGCCACGGTCCGGGCGCTGAAGTACCACGGCGGCGTGCCCGTCCCCGACTTATCGGCGGAGAACCCGGCGGCGATACACGCCGGTATGGACAACCTGCGGCGACACTTGCGTACTATCCGCGACGTCTACGGCCTGTCGCCGGTGGTGGCGCTCAATCGCTTCGCGTCAGATACCGACACCGAAGTTCACTTGGTGGCCTCGTTGGTAGCCGCCGAAGGAGCGACTGCCCATTCGGCCACGCACTTCACCGACGGCGGCGCGGGCGCGGAGGCGTTGGCCTCTGGCGTACTCCAGGTCGCCGATGCGGCGACCGATGGCGGGTTCACTTTCGGGTATGACGGCGCGCTGTCGCTGGCCGAGAAGGCGCACGCCGTCGCCACCAGGGTGTACGGCGCCGCCGGAGTGAGTTTTGACGGCAAAGCCCAGCGCCGCCTCGACCGGATCGAGGCCGACGGCTACGGGCACTTGCCGGTATGCATGGCCAAGACGCAGTACTCCTTCTCCACCGATCCCAAGCGGCTCGGTGCGCCCACCGGTCATACCGTCAACGTCCGCGAAGTGCGGCTCGCCGCCGGCGCCGGCTTTGTCGTCCTGATCACCGGCGAGGTGATGACGATGCCTGGCCTGCCCAGTGACCCCGCTTCGAACTGGATCGACCTCGACGAGCGCGGCGACATCATCGGCCTCTCCTGATACCGGCAAAGCCACCTTCCGCCAAACGTCGGAAGCCAAGCGGTCTCCGTGCGCGACGTGTCGACTCCGTCGGTATCGAACAATGGTCGCCGAAGGTCCATTGGGGCTAGCGCGGGCCCGCAAGGCACGTGGGCGGGCAGCCACTGGTTGGTGCAGTTCCTTGACAGGTCCCTCCGGAAGTGCAGTGGGCGTTCGGCTGCCGGTCCCCCACCCGCCCGGCTACTCATGGCAATGCATCTGGTCAAGACCGGCGATGGGATGGTGTTGGATGCTCCACGAGCGGGATCACGATTTGGATACACCGCTGGACGTGACTCAGACCACTCTATATGTTGTCCGAAACAACAAACGCGCCGAAGCTGGGCACACACTTGGCCAAGCGCCCAACAAGAGAAATGCAAGGAGGCGATTCGCTTGAAGCGAACGCACAAACTAGTGCTCGTCAGCCTGGTGGGGGCCCTGGCGCTGACCGCTTGCGGCAGCGACACCAACTCGGACTCCGGCACTAACACGGACGGTGGCAGCGACAAGGCCGGCAAGATCGGCGTCATTCTGCCCGACACCAAGTCTTCGGTCCGCTGGGAGAGCGCGGACCGCCCGGCACTCGAAGCTGCGTTCGATGCCGCCGGCGTGGAGTATGAGATTCAGAACGCCGAGGGCGATGCCGAGAAGATGGCCACGATCGCGGACGGCATGATTGCCGACGGCGTGACCGTGCTGGCGATTGTGAACCTGGACTCCGCCTCGGGTGCCTCAATCCAGGAGAAGGCGGCGTCCCAGGGTGTCAAGACCCTGGACTACGACCGGCTCACTCTGGGTGGTTCGGCCGATGCCTACATCTCGTTTGACAACGCCAAGGTTGGCGCACTCCAGGGTCAGGGTCTCGCGGACTGCCTGGGCGAGAAGGCGGCGAATATCATCTATCTGAACGGTTCACCGACCGATAACAACGCAACACTGTTCTCGCAAGGCGCGCATAGCGTGCTCGACGAGATCAGCACCTACAAGAATGTCGGCGAGCAAGCCGTACCCGATTGGGACAACGAGCAGGCGGTCACGATCTTCGAGCAGCTGTACACCAAGGCCAACGGCAAGGTTGACGGCGTCTACGCCGCCAATGACGGCCTGGGCGGCGCGGCAATCTCCATCCTGGAGAAGAACAACCAAGCCGGCAAGGTCCCGGTTACCGGCCAGGACGCGACCGTCGAGGGCCTGCAGAACATCCTCGCCGGCACGCAGTGCATGACGATCTACAAGTCGGCCAAGGCCGAGGCCGGGGCATTGGCCGAAACGGCCATCGCGCTGGTCAACGGCGAGGAGCCGGCGACCACCGGCACAACCCGTGACGACGAGGGCGGTCGCGACGTTCCTTCGGTGCTGCTCGACCCAGTGCTGATCAACAAGGACAACGTCAAGTCCGTGATCGACGACGGTGGCCAGTCGGCAGCTGACGTCTGCGTTAAGGAATTCGCCAAGCTGTGTACGGACGCGGGTATCTCCTAACCCAAGTCGCGGCTTGACGCAGCGAGCGAAGCGAGAGGGACGGGGACTCGGGACCCCCGTCCCTCTCGTCAGCTAGACGCCACTATCAATGAGAGCCTCTCGAAAGCGAACGTAATGACCCAGATAACTACTGCCGAGCCCATCCTTAAACTGACTGGAGTCAACAAGAGCTTCGGTGTCGTCCACGTGTTGCATGATGTGGACTTCGCCGTGTACCCCGGCCAGGTCACCGCACTAGTCGGCGACAACGGCGCCGGCAAGTCCACCCTGGTCAAGATCATCGCCGGCATCTACGGCATGGACTCAGGTGAGTACGTTTTCGACGGCAAGCCCGTCACCGTGCACGGCCCCAAGGACACCTCCGCCCTCGGCGTCGAGGTCGTCTATCAAGATCTCGCGCTGTGCGACAACCTCGACATCGTGGAAAACATGTTTCTCGGCCGTGAGGTCACCAAAGGGATCTCGCTGAACGAAGGGCAGATGGAGTCCCGGGCCCGGGAGACTCTCGCCTCGCTCTCGGTGCGCACGGTCAAATCCGTACGTCAAGGAGTGTCCAGCTTGTCCGGCGGCCAACGCCAGACGGTGGCCATCGCCAAGGCCGTGCTGTGGAACTCCAAGGTCGTGCTGCTGGACGAACCCACCGCTGCCTTAGGCGTGGCGCAGACTCGTCAAGTACTCGACCTGGTCCGCCGACTGGCCGAGAACGGTTTGGGCGTGGTCCTCATCTCACACAACATGGGAGACGTCATGGAGGTCGCCGATCGGATTTGCGCCCTCTATCTCGGCCGGGTCGCCGCCGAGGTGCCAACGGCCGACGTGACCCACAGCCAGGTCGTCGAACTCATCACAGCAGGCCGGTCGGGAAGCATCGGTCTCTCCGCGGAGAAGGAAACAGCATGACCAAGCCCAGCTCAACTCCCGTTATCGAGGTTGCCGACTCCGACTTCGCTATCGACGCGCGTCAGTCGGCGACGTTCGCCGACTCTGCTCGCGAGTACCTCAATCGCGTCAAAGGTGGCGACATGGGCTCGCTGCCCGCCGTCTTCGGCCTCGTCGTTCTCGTCGTGGTTTTCAGCGTGGCCAGCGACAAGTTCCTGTCCACCCTCAACATCGCCAACCTGTTCACCCAAGCGGGCGCGATCTGCGTGTTGGCGATGGGTCTCATCCCGGTCTTGCTGGTCGGCGACATCGACCTGTCGGCCGGCGTGGCCGGCGGCATGTGCGCCTGCATCACCGCGCTGGCCATCACCAAACACGGGCAGGCGTGGTATGTGGCGATTTTGGTCGGGGTCCTGGTCGGTGCGATCCTGGGACTCGTCATCGGATTGTTGGTGGCCAGGCTCGGGATTCCGTCCTTCGTCGTCACGCTAGCGTTCTTCCTGGCCATTCAGGGCATTTCGCTGAAGCTCATCGGCGAAGGCGGGTCCCTGCGGGTGTCCGACGAGGTCATTCGTGGGATCTCGATCAAGAATCTGCCCATCACCCTCGGCTGGATCGTGGCTAGCCTTTCGGTCGCGGCCTACGCCGCGGTGGTCCTGCTGCGCTATCGCCGGCAGGTCGCTGGTGGGCTTCAACATCAGCCACTGACCGTTCTGCTGGCCAAGATCGCCGGTATCGCCGTCGTAGTCCTCGGCGCCACGGCACTGCTCAATGTGAACCGCAGTCTCAACCCGAACTTCCCGATCATGGGCATTCCCTATGTGTTGCCGGTCGTTGGTGTTCTATTGGTGTTCTGGACGTTTGTCTACGGTCGCACGGCCTATGGGCGGCATCTCTACGCCGTTGGCGGCAACGCGGAGGCGGCTCGGCGAGCCGGCATCAGCGTCCTGCGCATCCGGGTGTCCGCATTCGTGATCTGTTCCTCGATGGCTGCGGTGAGCGGCATCCTGGCGGCCTCGAACACCGGCAAGGTCTCCCCGTCCTCGGGGGCCGGCAACACATTGTTGTATGCCGTCGGCGCGGCGGTGATTGGCGGGACCAGCCTCTTCGGCGGCAAGGGCAAGGCCCAGGACGCCGTCGTGGGCGGTCTGGTGATCGCGACCATCGCGAACGGGCTCGGGTTGCTCAACCAGGCCAGCTATATCAACTTCCTGGTGACTGGTGGAGTCTTGCTGCTCGCCGCCAGTGTCGACGCAATCTCCCGTCGGCGGCGGACGGCAGCAGGCATCGGGTAAACCACCACATGCCTCCAACTTCGCGAGTCGGCACGGGAACCAACCAGGAGAACGTCCGCAGGCACAATCTCGGCACGCTCCTGCACCACGTTCACCGGGCCGGCCAGATCTCTCGGGCCGAGTTAACGACGCGAATGGCGCTCAATCGAAGTACCATCGCGGCGTTGGTCGCGGAGTTGGAGTCTCTGGGAATCACCGAGCAGACGATGCCGGCGTCCGGCTCACGGCCGGGCGCCGGGCGGCCATCGGCGGATGTTCGCCCAAGCCCGTCGGGACCCTTCGTGGTTGCCGTCGATGTCGGAGTTGATCGAGTAGTCGCGGCGCGGATCGGATTGGGCGGCATCGTGCAGCGTCGGGCGCTGGCCGTGATTGTCGGCGAGCCGAGCGTTGATGCGGCCGAGGAAACCGCTTTGCGGATGATCAGCGAGGCGGTCGCCGACGCCTGTCCAGCTAGCCCGCTGGTGGGCATCGGAATTGGAGTACCCGGCCTGGTGCGCCGGTCGGACGGTCTTGTTCGGATCGCCCCTAACCTTGGATGGCGCGACGTCCCCTTCGCCTCGTTCGTGGCCGATCAACTCGGGCTAGGTGTGCCGGTGTCCATCGGCAATGACGCGGATCTGGGCGCCCTGGCCGAGCATCAGCGCGGCGCCGGGGTCGGGCTCACCGACGTGATCTACGTCTGTGGCAACATCGGCGTCGGCGCCGGCGTGATCGCAGGCGGGGTGCCCATGGCGGGCTCTGGCGGGTACGCCGGCGAGGTAGGGCATCTGCCCTATTCCGCTGACGGGAAGGCGTGCCACTGCGGGAACCGAGGCTGCTGGGAGACGGAGGTAGGCGCCATCACCATCGCCACCGCGATTGGGTGGCCCCTGGACCAGGTGCTGTCGCTTGCCGAGGAACTCGATAGCTATCGCACCGCGACCGCCGAGTTGCGAGAAATTGGTGGCCACCTTGGCCGCGGGCTCGCCCTGCTTGTCAACATGTTGAACCCACAGATGATTGTCCTGGGTGGCTACCTGGCAGCGCTATTCCCGTTGGTCGAAAACGAAGCGCTGGCCGCGCTCCACGCACGCGCACTCGATGCGTCCAGCGAGTCCGTGACCCTGTGCCTACCCGGATTAGGTCGCGACTCGGTCCTGCACGGCGCCGCCGAGATTGCCTTCACCAACCTCTTCACCGATCCGGTCGCCAGCCTCGCCGAGGCGAAGAACGACGTCGGCGCCTTGGTTTCCCAAAGAGTGAGTTGAGGCTGCCGGGGCTGCCGATCGTGAGAGTCGACGCTGCCTGTTCGTGCCCTCATCGAGCACTGGCGGCCAACATGGGCCGCGAGCCCGCCTTCGACCTGCACATCACCGACTCACGGAGGGAACCGCCGGTCGCGCGACGCTGCCGCGGGAGCCAACGAGGATCGGCCAACGAAGTGACCTCGGCTAGCGGCGCGTCGACGTCATCACTCGCGGCGGCAACCGCCGTCAGCGAGAACGCTCGCACCAACCGGTCCATCCGATAGGTGTCCTGCTGATCGCCACGCCGCAACAGGCCCGCTTCGGTCAGCTCCTCGGCAACATCCTCGCCGTCCGGCATTACCGACTCCGGGTCGCAATGAAACGGCAACTGAGCGATGCGGGTCAGCAGCGTCCGAGCCGCATCGCTCACCTCACGATAGGTTGAGTTCAACGACTCGCGCAGCGAGACGTCGCCGATCTTCAGCCAGCTCAGTGCCTTGTCCGGACGAATCAGCTTGGCTGCCGCCTGGTGCAGCGTCAGATTCGGACGAGTAGTCAGCTTTCGGAGCGTGATGTCGAGTGCCAACGGCAGGTCGCCGCACAGTTCGGCGAGCCGATCGCATTCCGCCGGCTCAACCTCGGCCCGCTCGGGCACCGCAGCGGCGATCATCGCGATCGAGTCGGTCCGCGGTGGCACGTTCAACCGAATGCGGCGCACGCCGCCCAGGCCGCGCAGCGGCGCGGAACTCACCATCAGGGTCACGCTGTACTGGGACTCGGTTAGCAGCGGGCGGACCTGCCGTTCGTCCCGGACATTGTCAAGCAACACCACCAGTCGACGCTCGGCTAACAGCGAGCGGTACAGCCCGGCCCGCTGGTCCGCGGTCCGGGGTAGATGCTCCTCGGGCACGCCGAGCGCTCGCAGGAAACCGTCAACCACACACTCAGCATGTGCCGGGGCGCCCGGCCGCGAAGCCAGATCGGCGTACAACTGGCCATCAGCCATGCCGGTCGCGAGATGGTGCGCGTAGTGCAGCGCGAACTCGCTCTTGCCGACGCCGACCGGCCCGGTGACGACGACCGACGTCGGTGCGCCCGCGCACAACCGCGCAAGTTCGACCTGACGGCCAACCAGTCCGCCGGTGCGCAACGGAAGCTGTGCGGGCCGCGGCATCTGCGCGCGCATCTTCGGCTCGGATGGTTGCTGGTCGGACGAGGTCTTCCAGGCCACCGGCCCGGCCGGTGTCTGGGTCGTCGGCTGACCCGCCGGAGTGTCCGTCAGCCGGGTCGACGTCAGCGCGTCGGCGTTGACCGCATGCGCCGCACGAAGCCAGCGTCGCCGCCATACGTCCCGTTCACCACCGCAAGCGGCGACGAAACCGAGGGTGACCTGCAAGGTCGGCAGCCGACTCCCACTCGCCGCGCTGGACAGCACCGACGACGAGAACAACGCCGCACGAGCCATGTCGCGGTAGGTCGGATTGCCGGCTTGTGCGCGCAATTGGCGCAGCTCCTTCGCGAATTCGGCTTCCACCCCGCCAGCGGCATCAATACGCTTCTCTGGCCTAGCCATAGTCGAATCTCCTTA
>JBOFLH010000120.1:0-4596 GCA_051657765.1 Nocardioides sp.
CCTCGATGATCATCCTGCCGATTCGGGGGTCGATCGGGAGTTTGGCCAGCCGGCGGCCGAGCTTGGTAAGCCGATGTTGCGAGGTGAGCGCACCGAGTTCTTCAAGCAGTTGTATGCCGGCCGCGATCGCGCGCTTGTCGGGCGGATCGAGGAAGCCGAAGGACGCGACATCGCCGGCCCGGGCGGGAGCCGAGCCCCCGGAGCCAGGACCTCCGGAGATCAGACCCAGTGCGGCCATCCGCAAGATCACCGAGGCCAGATTGGTGCGCAGGATCTCCGGGGTCGTGAACTCCGGCCGGGCCGCGAAGTCCTCCTCGGCATACAACCGGATGGCAATGCCAGCGGCCACCCGGCCGCAGCGTCCGGACCGCTGCCGTGCCGACGCTTGACTGACCGGCTCGATCGGCAGTCGCTGCACTTTGGTGCGCACCGAGTAGCGGCTGATCCTGGCCATTCCGGTGTCGATCACCGACGTGATCCCCGGCACGGTCAGGGAGGTTTCCGCCACGTTGGTAGCGAGCACCACCCGGCGTACGCTCTCCGGATGTGAGCTGAAGACCCGCTGCTGCTCGGCCGTCGTTAGTCGTGCATAGAGCGGTACAACTTCTACCTGCCGCCCGGGTTTGCTCAGTCGGGCCGTCGTCGCGGAGAGCGCCTCGGCGGCGTCTCGGATCTCCCGCTCGCCGGGCAGAAAAACCAGGATGTCACCGCTGGTCGAGGCGCCGAGCAATTCGCGAACCGCCTCGCGGATCGCCTCGGTTTGGTCCCGAACCATCGGTTCGCTGTCCTCGTCGTCGGCCCCCGAGCCGGCGACCAGTGGCCGATAGCGAACCTCGACCGGGAAGGTCCGCCCGGAGACCTCGATGATCGGTGCCGGGGTCCCGGCGGGGTCGGCGAAGTGTTCGGCGAAGCGCTCCACATCGATCGTCGCGGAGGTGATGATCAGCTTCAGATCCGGCCGCCGCGGTAGCAGTCTTTTGAGATAGCCCAACAGGAAGTCGATGTTCAGACTTCGCTCATGAGCCTCGTCGAGGATGATCGTGTCGTATCTGCGCAACAATCGATCATGTGGCAGCTCTGCCAACAAGATGCCGTCGGTCATCACCTTGACCCGACTGCTTCGGGAGGTCTTGTCGGTGAAGCGCACCTGATAGCCGACCAGATCACCCAGTTCGGTGCCGAGTTCCTCGGCCAGCCGGGTGGCCACCGCTCGGGCCGCAATCCGCCGAGGTTGGGTGTGCCCGATCAAGCCACCGGCCTTGCGGGCTCGCACCCCGGTCGGTCGCCCGCGACCGAGTTCCAGGCAGATCTTCGGCAACTGGGTGGTCTTTCCGGACCCGGTCTCCCCCGCGACAATGATCACTTGATGCTCGCCGATCGCCGTGGCGATGTCATGCCGGCGCTGCGAGACCGGCAGCTGATCCGGGTAGCTGATGCGCATTGGTGCGGCTTCCTGGGCGTCGGACACAGTCAACCATTGTGGCCCCAGACACCAGTCGGGTGCCGATCCGGTGCTGCTGAGTGATCGATCCGTTCACCGTGCTGCCGCACGCGCGCTCGATCGAACGTCCCCAGGTTGGCTTCGACACATCGGGAGCTACCCACAGGTAATCGTTTCTTAAGGGTTCTCGGTCCATCGCGACCGTTTCGCAGGCGAACATGGAACAACGGCACACCGGCCGGATTCCGACACTCGATCTGAGGAGCATAGATATGGCACCAAGACGCGGCACACTCATGCGGCGAATCACGCTGGCTTTCGTAGCGCTCGCCAGCACGGCGGCCCTGGTCATCCCGCTAGCCGGGCCCGCCCACGCGGGTACCCGCGCCGATGCCAACTGCGGCGCCAGCTACTGCCGGGTCGGCACTTTCCAGCAAGGCGAAACCACCAGATTCGTCGTCAACATGAAGTTCACCGAGGAGTATGTAGTCGCAGTTGACTATGGTGGGGCAACAACCACCGGACTCACCGAGATCCGGGTCGACGGAGTGCTGCTACCGACAGTTGAAAGCAAGCCTTTCACCGGCGGCGCAAACTCCCTTGGTTTCACCGGGCCTATCGTGCTGAGCAAGGGTCGGCACGTCATCAAAGTGCGGCCGCTTCAGATTTCGGTGTCAAGCGGCGTGCTATCGACACGTGAGTATCTCGTCTGCCCCTGCTGACAAAACAGCATTCCGGCACAGTGGGGCCCTGCCCGGCGGGGTCGCGTCCCGTGGCAGGGCCCCACTTGAGCACTCGTCCGCGACACCACCTTCGGCAGATCACAGGAAACGCACAGCGATGTTTGCCACAGTGTGTTCATGGAGCTGACTCGACCCGGTGGTGCGCCATTGCGGGTATTGGTGGCCGACGACGAGATCAACCTCGCCGAGTTGGTGGCGATGGCGCTGCGCTATGAGGGGTTCGAGGTTCGGCAAGCACACACCGGGGTTACTGCGGTGAACATTGCCCGCGAGTTCCGGCCCGATGCCGTGATCCTCGACATGATGCTGCCGGACTTCGACGGACTCGAGGTGTTGCGGAGAATGCGCAACACCGACCTCGGCATCCCGGTGCTCTTCCTCACCGCCCGTGACTCAGTTGAGGATCGAGTGGCTGGCCTCACCGCAGGCGGCGACGACTACGTCACCAAGCCCTTCTCCTTGGAGGAGTTGATCGCCAGGCTCCGCGCCCTGTTGCGGCGCAGCACCGCGGTGCGCGCCGACTCGGTCAACGTCATCGCGGTGGGCGACCTCACCTTGGACGAGGACAGCCACGAAGTTACCCGAGCTGGTGTGGAGATCGCGCTGACCGCTACCGAATTCGAACTCCTCCGCTACCTGATGCGCAACCCCAAACGGGTGCTCTCCAAGGCCCAGATTCTTGACCGGGTCTGGAACTACGACTTCGGTGGCCAAGCCAATGTGGTTGAGCTCTACATCTCCTACCTTCGCAAGAAGCTCGACGCGGGCCGCGAGCCGATGATCCACACGATGCGCGGCGCCGGTTACGTGCTCAAGCCCGCCGCGGACTCTCCGTGACGAACCGACCCGCCGCGCCCGGACTGGTGGCTAAAGGTCTTTCCTCGCTCACCGCCAGATTGGTGCTGACCGTCGTCTTGGTCGTGAGCCTGACCTCGGTGGTGATCGGTAGCGCCACGATCCTCGCCCTGCGAAACTCGCTCACCGACCAACTCAATCAGGACGTGGTCGCTTCGCTGCGACGCGGCCAACCGCGACCGGTCAACGACCGGGGGGATCCGGGCAGAGGCGACGCCATCGACCCACCCCGCGACTCATGGCGCGACCGCGGTCGCCCGGAGTTCGCCGGCAACTACGCGCCGGGCACACTGTTGGTAACGCTTGACGACTCGCCGTACGGAGTCACGGTCGGCGGGCGATCCGGTGATGAAGACCCGATCGGCACCGAGGCACTCGATCAACTCGCGACCGTGCCGCGCGACGGGCGGCCCCACGCCGTCGAGCTGGCGGATCTCGGCAACTATCGGGTGGCCGCGCGCGCGACCGGCCCGGACTCGGCGATTCTGGTCGGCCTGTCAACGCGCACCGTTGACCATACGGTCACCGAGTTGCTGAGCTGGGAGCTGCTGTTGATCGGGTTGGGGGTGGTAGTAGCCAGCGGCACCGGGCTGATCGTGGTTCGCCGACAATTGCGGCCGCTCCGCGAAGTTGCGGTGACCGCACATACCGTTGCCGAGCTTCCGCTCGCCGAAGGCGAGATCCACCTGGGGACCAGGGTGCCGGATCACCTGGTCGACGAACGAACCGAGGTCGGCCAGGTCGGCTCGGCCTTGAACCGACTGCTGGAGCACGTTGAGAGTTCGCTGTTGGCTCGGCATCGCAGCGAACAGCAGGTCCGTCAGTTTGTCGCGGACGCCTCTCATGAGCTCCGCACCCCACTCGCGACAATTGCCGGCTACACGGAGCTGGCCCGCCGCCGGCCGGACGACGCCGACGCCGCGAGGCTGGCGCTCGGCAAAGTCGAAGCCGAGTCCGGCCGGATGACAGCTCTGGTGGAAGACCTCCTGCTGCTGGCCCGACTCGACGCCGGGCGACCGCTGGCCCGCGAGACCGTGGACCTCACGCGGTTGCTCCTCGAAGCGGTCGCCGACGCCCGCGTGCTGGCCCCTGGACACAGCTGGCGGCTGGAGCTGCCAGAACAGGTTCTGGAGGTGGTTGGGGACGAAGCTCGCCTCCACCAAGTGGTGACCAATCTGCTGACGAACGCCCGCACCTACACCCCGACGACCAGCACGATCACGATCTCGGCCCGTCGGCGCGACGACCTCGTGCTGGTCACCGTGCACGACAACGGTCCAGGCTTTCCAGCCGAGCTGACCCAGGGCGGCGGGACATCGGCGTTCGAACGCTTCGTGCGCGGTGACACGGCGCGAACCCGGGCTGACGCCGGCGCCGGGCTCGGCCTGGCGCTGGTGCGGGCCATCGTCGAGGAACACCGAGGAACCGTGGAGCTGATGAGCAACCCCGGCAATACGGCCGTCACGATTCGCCTGCCCGTCCGCTCAGCGCCCGCCGGGGCGGCGACCGGTCCTACGGCTCCTGGGCATCGGTGACGCGTTGCGTCGTCGGCGAACG
>JBOFLH010000121.1:0-2164 GCA_051657765.1 Nocardioides sp.
CGTGAGGTCGTCGACTTCGGCAGCCCGCAGTCGTCGACCAGGTCGGCGAACGGCACCGGCTCGTCGGCCCGCACCACGGTGGTCACCAGCAGCGCCGCCCGGTCGACCGCCTGGGTGCCCGTCGAGCTCATCGTGACCCACCCAGCTTGTATTCCATGATATGGAACATCATTCCCGTATGATGAGGTCATCTTCGTGCGGCGTCAAGCTCTGCGGGGCACCGGCGGTCTCGGGAGTGGCGAGCGGCGCTCGGTCAAACGGTCGGAGGCCGCCGGGCTGCAGGGGGCTGCGCCGCCCCGACATCGATGATCGAACGATGAAGCAGTCCCGCTGGTGGTTCCCGCTACCACATGCCCGAGCACGGTTGCCGTCAGAGTTGCGATGGCGTGTTGTTGCCGCACTTGTCGGGCGTGATCGGAGCAATCGACTGACCGATAAGAAACGTATTGATTGACTCGGCAACGAAATCGTCGTCGATCGGTCTGCCTTGGACCAGACGTCGGAAGAGAAGCGGGCCGAGGAGCAGTGCGACAGCGGTGCTCGGGTTGATCGGACCCAACTCTTCGTCGTTGCTTGCGTTGTCGATGAGGCTGGCGAGTGGGCGGTCCGCCCGTTCGCTCAATCGCGAACGCGCCTCTGACCATCCGGTGTTGGCCTCGGCGCGTGCGATGAGTTCGGCGAGCACGGCGACGAACGCGGGCTGTGCGAGAAGGTTGGTCATCACCTCTACGGCCGACAGCAAGTCGGTCCGAAGGTCCCCTGTTGACGGCGCAGCAGCGGGCAACGGCATCTCGGCTACCGCGTCGAGCAGTAAAGCTGTCCGGTTGGGCCAGTGGGTGTACATGGTGGCGCGCGCCACTCGTGCCTCTGTTGCGACTCGCTGGTGGGTGACGGCGTCGAGACCGTCACCCGCCATGATCCGCCGCGTCGCGTCGAGTACCTTCGCGCGGGTGCGAGTCACGCGGGCATCACGCGAGCCGACACCGGTGGGTGGTGTCGTCATCACTTCATCATCCGGGCGGGCGGGCCGGCATCGGGATGGCCTGCTGGTGGTAGCACCTTGCCAGTATGGACTGATGGATAGATACTGGACAAATGTCTATTATCTATCCATCCATAACCATTGCCCCCGACCGCACAGGCCTCACCACCGTCGCCCTGCTCCACCTGTCCGAACAAACCGTTGACGCAGTTCAGGCTGTCATCGCCGACCTCGAACGGCACCTGACGACCAACCCGGGTTGTCGCGGGCTCGGCGTCCTCGTCGGAACGGACCGTCGACGCATCGCCATCTACGTGCAGTGGGAGTCGGGTCGCGACGCGACCCGCTTCCTCGAGTCCGGCGAACGCCGCGAGCTGGAGCGCCGACTGCACGGCGCCGGTGCTGTTGGGGCGTTCAGGGCCTACCTGGTCGACTACGTCAACGACTCGCTGCACGGGCCAATGAGCCTCTTCAGTCGTGACTACCCCGGCGTCCTGGCAATCAATGAAGTGACCACGCACAACCCAGCCGACCAGCCCGACCTGACCCGGGTGATGATCCGCACCGACTCGGTCGCACGCCGGATGCCGTTCCACCACGCAACCAACCTTCATGTCAGCACGGACGGACACGACAACCTCAACGTCCTTCAGTTCCGATACTCAGTCGTACGGCTGGTGCTCTGGGTCATCCTACGGTTCGGCCGCACGACCGAAGCCCTGCGCTACGGCACCCCAGACGTGCACTTCTACGAGCTACGGACCTGTTGGTCCAGAGCCCTGGCAAGGACTGTCGTTCAAGGACTTGGTTGAGAAGATCGATGTGGACGAGCACCTCAGGGTGCGGGATGCGCGGCGCATGCAGCCGCCAGCGCCGGGTGGCACGATGTGGTCCGTGAGGAACCAGCCCGACGCCGCTGGCCCGGCGGTCCCGGTGCCCACCAGCCAGGCGATGCGGGACGCGGTCCGGCACCTTCTTGACGTGTTGACCGCGGACCAGCGCCTCAAGGCCTGCGTCCGTTTCGAGGATCACCAGGCCCGGACGGACTGGTCGTACTTCCCGCGCCGATTCCCGGGACTGTCCCTATCGGAGCTGGATCATCGGCAACGAAAGGCGGCTCAGCGACTGCTGCGATCAGGGGTCAGCGCGTCCGGCTATGCCCGGGCTCGGCAGATCATGGCC
>JBOFLH010000122.1:0-2227 GCA_051657765.1 Nocardioides sp.
CCGGCACCTTCCGGGTCTGGGGATCCGCCCGCGACCAGATCGACGGATTCGGCAACGCCGTGTTCCCCAACATCGGCACCTGGATCGGTATCCGACTCCGCGTAGCCCTCCACGGCAACACGGACACCCCATGACCCTCACCGGCAGCGGGTGCCAGTGGGTGGGGTCAGATAGCGCGGCCGTACTCATCCCTGGTGACGCCGTCCAGCGTTCGCCAGTCCTGACCCAGCGGCGTCCACCACAAGCGCAGCCCCTCAACCTCACCCAACGCGAAACACAACGCGTCGACCACGCCATGCAGATACATCGCCTGCAACGACCCCTCATCCAACTCATCACGCAACCGGGCGGCCTCGGCCCGCTGCGCAACCACCGCCCCGACCGACCGGTCCGTCGAGACCGCGCCATGCGCGGGGGTGACATCAGTCAGATCCAGAAGCCACGCCATCGTCTCGAACGTGCCGGTCGCCAGCGACAACACCAGCGCCGACTCACCTTCAGACACACTCCGATCACGCCCGCCGCGGAGATCACCAATCCCACGCCGCGCCATATCCGCGACAAACCGCAAATCCCCGCGCGTAGCCAACCCCAACAGACCAGCAGTGGTGCCCATACCCATCACCTTTCCAACCACGGGCGCCCGATGCGCCCATCCCCATCAGCGTGAACCCCACCGCCGACATTCATCAGAAAGGAATCTCATGAATCACGCCCGCCCAGAAACCGGCCGCCCTGCGCCGGCACCGCAACCCAGAGCCGCGCACGAGCACCTGACCATCCGTGAAGTCTGCGCCGAACTCAAAATCAGCCGCTCCACCTTCTACTACTGGCGACAGACCGGACGAGCACCCCGCTGCCTCATCCTCCCCAACCGCGAAGTCCGCATCACCCGAACCGAACTCCATACCTGGCTCACCCAACACACCGAACAGGACAACCACCAATGAACACCCACCCACAACCCAACCGACCCTCCGGCCGACGGCGATATGACCGCGGCGGCGGACGTGACAAGCTCACCGTGACCGAACTCTGTAACGACCTTGGAATCTCCCGCCGTACCTTTCACGAATGGCGTGCGAAGGGCCGCGCGCCCCGCTGCCTGAAACTCCCCAACGGCGAACTCAGGATCAGCCGACGTGAGTACGACGGATGGTTACAGGCCTGCGAGGCAGCAGGCGAGTGAACGACCGCGAAACCAGCTACGACGTTCGGATCTGGAGCATCCTCAGGTACGACGGGCAGCGCCGATCGACGTACACCGTCCGTTGGAAGGTTGACGGGAAGCGGTGGCGGAAGACCTTTCCGAACAGGGCGCAAGCTGACGCCTACAGATCCGAACTCAACATCGCCGTCCGCAACGGCGAGCCCTTCGAGATTGCTACCGGCCAGCCGCTTTCGGCAGTTCGGCGCGCCCGCGATGGCGTCAGCTGGTACGACTTCGCGTGCAGGTACGTCGACTTGAAGTGGCCTGCCGCCTCGCCCAAGCACCGCAAGAGCATTGCGGAGGCGTTGATTACCGTGACTCCGATCATGCTCGACACCGCCATCGATAGTGCGACGGCCAAGGAGATCCGTTCCGCGCTCCTCAACTGGGGCTACACCGCACGACGCGGGACAGGTCAACAGCCCCCTGACACCGGCGATCTTCTCGGGTGGGTCGCCCGTCACAGTCGTCCACTCACCGATCTTGGACGACCGGACCGGGCGCGCGCGGCGTTGGGAGCGATCGGAACCAAGCTCGACGGTGCCCGCGCTTCGGCCGCCACTGCCAGACTCAAGCGGACCAATCTCGCCGGTGCCCTTGACTACGCCGTCGAGCTTGGCCTGCTCGACACCAACCCGATCCGCTCCCTCAAGTGGAAAGCGCCACGATCGACGAACGGGGTCGACCGTCGCGTTGTGATCAACCCCAACCAAGCCCGAGAACTCCTTGCCGCCGTACAAACGATCCGACCGAGCGGTCCCCGGCTCGCCGCGTTCTTTGGTTGCTTGTACTACTCGGCCTTGCGCCCCGAGGAGGCCGCCGAGCTACGTCGGGGCTGGCTCCAGCTGCCCGAGGAATCGAATGAGTGGGGGTGGATTCTCCTCGAACAAGCCGCACCCGAAGTCGACCAGCAGTGGACCGACTCACAGTCGACGCGAGAGGCGAGGGAACTGAAGCACCGCGCCCCTGGCGCTACCCGGCGGGCTCCGATTCCGCCACCCCTGGCCGAACTACTCC
>JBOFLH010000123.1:0-9578 GCA_051657765.1 Nocardioides sp.
CCGGCCACTCGCTTCACGAAGCGGTCCGCGGTTACGTCGTCGAACGTGCACACCCACACGCCGAACTCACCGCCGCCTTGGCCGGTCGCGTAGGCGTACGGCTTGTCCTTCGCCTCGTGCTTCGGGTCGGACTCGTCCAAGAACTCCGACAGGGCGCCATGTAGATGCTCGGCCCGGACGAGCTGAGGAGCCTCCCGCAACGACAACCACCACCGGGCAATCACGACGCGCCGACCCTCTCGGTCGAATGATCGAAGCGAGCCAGTCCCCCACACCCGGCAACCCGGCCCACGCTGTCGCGGATCTCCGGGAAGGGAAAGTAGAGATCAGGCCGATCGACGGCGGCCGCAGTCACCCGGGACACGATGAAGCCGACGCCTTCTTCCGGTTCGGGTAGATCGATCGCGTCATCGGCGTACCCGACGAGGTAGTGCGGCACCTCGCCCCGCTCTGTCGCCAACGGCACCTCGGCGCGCACGGTCTCGCGAATCCTCGCCACCGGACCCGCCGGCTCCCACCGAGCCACCTCACTGCCATTCACGAGCACAGTCACACAGTGCGCGGTGAGATTCCTCAGCCGCATCGTTGATCCGCCCATGGATAGCCCTCTCCGTCAAAATGTGTAGGCACGGTTGAGCCCGATGCACCCGCGCGATAGTCGGGGTGCTCTTCTTGTTGTCGTCGCCGGTGAGCCGGTCCTGGTCGAAGTAGATAGGGATGATCCGACGCCATGGATGCTTGCACGACTCGTGCTGCTCCGCACAGGGCCCGCCAGCCGGGTACCGCGGGTTGGCAGGCTTAGGGTTGGACAGCTTCCAGCCGATCGCCAGACCTACGGTCTTCGGCACCCTCATCGCCACCAGCAGTGGCGACTCCGGATAGTCATGTAGGCACCCACGAATCGCCTCCACCACCCGATCAGTCACATCGATCGGATGCATCGTGGTGTCCAACGGCCCCCCGGCCACACGGAAACCCCGGCGCCACGGAGATTGATGCACGGTCACCGCCCCCAAACGCGCCCCGAGTTCCGCGAGACCCTCGCCAGCGGGACCGCACGCCTGGGCATAGGTCGACTGCCAACCACGCCGACCCGCCACATGCACCGTCCGGACCGCCGGCCACGGCACGTCATCGATCACGGGCCTACCCGTCAACCGCACCAACACCTTGATCGCGGTCACCCCACCCGCCAGCTGATACGTAGCGCTCCCGTCCTCCAGCCACACCAGCGGCCTGTCCCACCGCGCGTCGCTCGGATCAACCGCCGCACCAGGCGTCAACTCCCACGACAGACGCCTCTCCTTCGGCCCACCGAACGGCGCCTCCTCGAGCTTGGTGGCCTCCCAGGCATACACGTCGTAGCCCAGCCCTATCGACATCGGATAGAGCAGGTTGGGCCATAGGTTGAAGCCGGTCGCCGGGTCATCGTCGTTCATGCTGCTGCCGAGCTCCGCGGCAAGGGCACCGACATCATCGGCCACATCCAGCGCACACCGCCGATCGGCGCTCCTGGTGAGCTGACGCTGAATCAGCCGGGCATCCCGCCGGCCTCGAAGCTTACGCCGGGCTTCCTCGACGTGCGGATCCTGCATCCATTCACTCAGAAAGCTGACGTAGTACAACGTGCCCCACGACCTCAGCCACCCCTGCCGGCCCGCCAAGGCGAGCAACAGCAGCAACACCAGAGCCGCGAGCAACAGAAGTCGCTCCGGCACCCACAGTTGCTGCTCATCGTCCTTCGGGAGCCGATCCTCGATCACCAAAGCACCTGCGGCCGCCAACGCGGTCCCGAACAGCACCACCAGAAAGTCCAGGATCGAAACGACTCCGACTAGTCGCTGCCACCTGGCCATCCCGCGCCTCCACATGATCGCTGCCCCGATGCACAGTGACCACCCGGCCGGCCGCGCTCCCGACTCACACCTGACTTTCGCCCCTGACCGTCTCACGACCACAGCCTCCGCGCACGACTTTCGCCGAATCATTCGGTTTTGGCACGCAAGCACAGTCCCGTCGTTAACATTGCGCACTACTCGCCGGTATGTCGTCGCTATTGTCTCGGGGTCCGCAGTGTCTGAATTCATCATCTTGAACGTGGATGAGGCCGACGCCAACCGTCCCGTCGCGACGGTGATGCCTCTCAACGAAGGCGCGGGTGGGTCCATGCACAGCCTGATACTCCTCGATCCGTGGCTGCCCGGAGCGGACCTGCCTGCGGTGGCATCCATCGAAGTCGATGGAGACGAAGGCATTCTCGAATCCACCTCACCGATCCTTGGGGCGAAGGTATCGGTCCGTGGGACCGTCCTCACTATGACGGTCCCCGGCTCGGGCGGCCAGCAGGTGGCAGTCTCGGCCGCAGAACTGGGTATCGACGACTCCTATCTGCAGCAGGTGGCAGCGCTGGGCGCCAAGATCAGCGATCGACTGGGTCTGGTCGAGCGCCCGGGTCAACCGGTCATGGTGGTCTGGTGCGCGCCCGATGGTCGTGCCGGATGGTTTCGCGAGAGACGCCGGAAGCTGCGGTGGGCTCGGGTGACGAAGGGGCGCAGAGGGTTCTCGATTGAAAGGTTGAGTGCGGACAACCGGTTCGTGAATCCCTATTCGTTCGCGCCATTGCCGGAGAAGGTCACTCGGTGCGCACCGCGCGGGCATGCCAGCATGGCCGAGGAGGGGCTGAGCGGCTGGTTCGACGTTAGCTACCGTTTCGTCAGCGACTACCTACTTCCTCAAGACCACCCTGGGCTGCCCGCTCTTGGCGCACCTCTGACCATCCCGGGGTCGAGCTTCAAGGGCGCCGTTCGGGCGATTCACGAGGTGTTGGCGGACGGGTGCCTGCGGGTTTTCCGGGGCGGCCTGCTGCCGGTCCACCGTGAGGTCTCCGTCAACCACAGGGAATGGACGCTGGCTGTCGTCGATGAGGTAGATCCGGTCACCGGCGTGGTAGCACAGGTGATTCCGTGCGACCAGGTGATCGTGATCAGATCGGACCATCTGCTCCGCCATGTCCCTGCCGCTGAGGTGTATTCGGGCCTGCGTCTCGACCTGGATGTGGCCGCGGTGGGTGGCCTCGAATTTGCGATCGACACCAGCGATCCGAAGAGAATCCCTCCCCTGATGCCCGAAGTCGGCATCAGCCGCGACGGTGACTGGGTCATCCACCTCACCGACGCCAAGGCCCGCAGTACAGACAGACCGTACTATGTGGCGGCAGGTCGCGTGACCACTGCGCAGCGACCGGTCGACCCGGGAGCATGGGAGAGATTCCGCGACCTGGCCCACGGCGGAGCCGACGCCGTCAAAGCTAGGCACGACGCAACTCCGCCGACTTTCCAAGCCTCACCCGACACCGACGGCTGGCCCGGCTATGAGGTCGTATTCCCTCCGGAGAACGGCCCGGATAGTGGCAGAGTGATCGGACGACGCCGCGCTACCGATGGCTGGTTGTCGAAGGGTGACACCGTCTGGGTGGACATCAAACGCGGACCCGTCACCAGGATCAAGCCCGCCCTGCTATGGCGAACCCAAGGCGAGCACAAGGCCGGCGAACGGGTCGACTCGAGCCTCCACCCGTGCACCGACCCGGCCGAACTCTGTGCGAGCTGCGCGGTCTTCGGGTCCGCGGAGATCCAAGACGTGACGGCCCCTCGTGGCTCCAGAAACCGCGACCGAGAAAGCCAGCAATCCTACGGCTCTCATGTGCGATTCGGCCGGCTCGTTTCCGACCGACCGGTGACGTCGCGCTCGGTCGATCTGCCACCTCTGGCAACCCCGAAACCCAGTAGCGGCATGTTCTATCTCCGCCACGATCACCTGACCGACGCTCCGCTCGGCAACGGCAAAGACCCGCTGGCGGCGCAGAGACCTCCGGGGTCGTCCTGGGGGTCGGCGCTCGACGGCGGCAGCAGACCACGTCGCCTGGCAGGCCGCAAGTTCTATTGGCACGGTGGCCAGATCGATCCACACCCGAGGGGTGTCAGACGCAAGGAGAATGCCGGCACCCAGACTCGGTCGGGTCACCTGATCCCGGCCGGCGCCACCGTCACTGGCAGGGTCTGGTTCGACAATCTGAGCGAAACCCAGCTCGGATACCTGCTGGCAGCGGTAGAACCGGGCCTGGTCTTGCACGATGTCGACGGCGGAGCGACTTCAGCGGACCGGAAGCCGATCCTGGAGAACCGTGCATTTGCCGTTCACCTCGGCGGTGGACGCTCCCTCGGCTACGGAACCGCGGTGCCAGAGATTGTTGAGGAGTCACTGGTCGTACACACGGCCAGGTCACGGTACGCCGGCGCCGCTGCGCCGACATCCGGCGTCCGGGACTACGTCAGCATCGCCAGACGAGACCGGCTCGGCCCGGACGAAACCCCCGCCGATGCCCCCGAACCGTGGAGTGCGCTGGCCTCGATCCTGGACCAGGACCGGGTGCCGGCTGACCGGATCTGGTATCCGCCGGCTCGGCGGTGGTCACAGCGAACAACCGGCAGTCGACAGGCATTCAACCCCGCATTCGACGAGAGCTACACCTTCTTCTCGCGCTATCGCGGCGGCGGGATGGGAGACCTTACGAGGATGCAGCCGATGCAGCCACTCCCGGCCGCCACCGACCCCGACCAGACCCTGCCGATCCCGGGACGACGACCATGACCGCCTTACCAGCCCTGGAGAAGGCCTACCTGGATGTCGGCGCCGTCCGGATCCAGTCCTACCTGGGCCGGTCCCGGCATCTGTGGGGCCGAAGCGGCGCGTCGGCGCTCCTGGCAGCCGAGACCCGGCCGGAGGCTCTGCAGGGCATCGACTTCGCGGGCGCCACGGTGTCGCCCAATCCGGAGTCACCTACCGTCGACGGCGTGGTCTCGGTAGTCCTCGACTCCCCCGAGCAAATCTCCCCGGTGGCCCACCGTTTGGCGGCGCACTTGAGCGCTGCCCTTCCCGGGATTCACCTGGTGGCACGGGCCGCTTCGGCTGTCGACTACATCGGTGCGCATGCCCGAATGGCAGCGACGGATCCAGTCCTGGAGTGGTTGCCGGCGCCTTTCGAGTGGCCGCTGGCCGCCCGTTGCCAGGAGTGCGGACTGGACGCGGTCACCACGACCCTGACGATCGTCGACGAACAAATCGAGGCATGCGCCGATTGCGCAGCCCGCCGCGCCGGACCGACCCGGCATCCCGCCGTCGTGACTCGAACGGCACAGGCGACCGACGGCACCGGTCAACGGACCCCGGGCCGGTTCACTGTCGAGCATTGGCTGTTGGACCAGACCGAGGCATCGGCGACGCTGGACTTCAGCGATCTCGCCGGCCTGGGAGACGACGGTCGCGGCAACCACCTGGCGACTATCTCCGCCGACGGCAACGCACTCGGCAAACTGTTCAGCGAAGCACGGCGGATCGCGGGAGACGATCCGAACCAGGTGCGGGTCCTCGGCGAGCTTGCTCACCTCGTCACCGAGACCACCAAACAAGCCCTACTCGTCGCGACCCAGGCCGTCTACGATCCATCCCGCGACGACAAACTGCCCGTCGTTCCCCACGTCCGCGGCGGCGACGATGTCCTGGTGAGCGTGCCGGCCGAGCGTTGCTGGCCGTTCGTCCGAGCACTGCTCAGGGGGTTCGGTAGCGGCACGCCGCCCGCGGACAAACTTGCCGCGACCCTGGCGCAGTTGGGATTGGAGCCCCCGACCCTGTCGGCGGGTGTGGTGATCTGTCAGTCGAGCCTGCCGTTCGGTCAACAGGTGTCGTTGTGCGAGGAACTGCTACGGGAAGCGAAGGCCCGAGTGCACGGTCACGGCTACTCAGTCGCCTGGCTCGACACCACCTGGGACGGACTGCGCCCGGTCGATGAGCGCACGGCCCTGACCCTGGACGAGCTTCACGCTCGCCACGAGGGCCTGACACAACTCGCCGGGATCGGGAAGTCCGCACGCCAGGTCTTCGCGCGCGAGATCGATACAGCAGACCTGAGCTACGCGCGGCAGCGGATGCAGTCCCGGTTGAAACGGCAAGACCCGGAAGTATCCGCGGCCGTACGGAACTACCTCCACAGCTGTCACCCGAACCCACTCGTCGAGTGGAAAGCGCCTGAGATGGTGCGTGCCATGCGGGACGGACTTTCCTTGGCCCGGTGGTGGAGATGACACGGTGGTGGAAGTGACTGAGGCCCTGATGTTCGCCATCCAGTTCCACACCCCTTTCCGCGTTGCCACCGGAAGCGCCAACGCCGGAGCCGACACCGCGGTCGACCGCTCGGTACCGGTCCCCGGAAGCTCGGTCAACGGCGTGATGCGGGCCGCGGCCCGCGACATCCTCGGTGGGCTCGGTCCGTCACAACACGGTGGCGACCCTCCCCTGATCACGGAGGTATTCGGTGACGAGGAGGGCCACGGCCTGGACAGCCCCTGGCACTGGGAAGACGTCGAACTGCACAACGTCGACTCCCCCATGCTGCGCACGAGGATCAGGATCGAGGGCAGCACTGGCACCGTCGCCAAGGGCGCACTGATGGTTGCCGAAGAACTCCCTCCGGGCACCGGCCAACTGGAGGTATGGCTCTCCGGAAGTGTGTCCAGCGACCGCCTACCTACCCATCGAGCCCTGCTCGCCGCGAGCGCTGCTCTGGTCGATGGCATAGGCAGCGACCGGCGCGCAGGCACCGGATGGGTGACGATCTCACCGGACCCCGTGTGGGCGCCGCCCCCCGCCGATTGCGCCTTACTGCTCTTGGACGCCGGCAGGAGCGCACGATGAGCGACCTTGTGACCAACGGCCATGCGGCGGCAGCGCTGAACGTGACGATCCGTGCGCGGCAACGCCTCGCTCTCGGCCGCGGTACGGCTTCGGCCTTCTACACCCCCAGCCACCATCATCTCCCCGGGTCGGTGCTGCGCGGCGCAATCGCGAAAGCCTGGCTGAGCTGGTACGGGCGACCGGATGCGGACTTCCGGCGAGTCTTCGACGGGGCCGTGAGATTCGGCCCGGCCTTCGCCGACGGCAGCGACCTCCGCCCCCTTTCGGTGCGGTCGTGCAAGTATGGTCCCGGCCACTGCGCCACCTGGTACGCCGATTGCGCGTTCCCGGCTCCCGACGGCGTGCCCCAGGACTGGCTCGGCGGACACTGGGAAAGCGGCCGCGGAGAGGTCGTGGCCGCCGAAGGCACCCCGCTGCCGATGTCCCAGGTGACCTCTACAGCTATCCGCCATTCGAGCGGCACGGCCGCAGACGGACAGTTGTTCAGCCGGGGAGCCATCGACAGCGGCACCGACCTGAGCGGCACCATCGTCGGCCCCGCCGCGGATCTCGACGTGTTGTCCCAGGCGATGACGGCGCTGCATCGCCTGGAACTCGGGGGCGGCAGTTCGGTGCGAGGAAGCGCCGACGTGAGCGTCGAGGCCAGAAATGTCGACGCGGTGCCCGCCGGACGACTCCTGTCGATCCACCTGGTCAGCCCAGCCCTCTTGGTCGATGCGGCCGGCCGGCCCCACCTCGACCTGGCAGCCGCACTCAGGTCTCGTGGACTCACCGGCCCAATGCGAAACAGTTGGGTGCGGCCGCTCACCGAAGGCGTCGGCGGATTCCACGCCGCGAGCCGCACGCCAAAGCCGAGCGAGATCGCGGCCGCACCAGGGAGCACAGTTGTCCTCGAACCAGCAGCCGGAGACCATGACCGGATCGCCGACCTGCTCGCCACCGGACTCGGACTGCGCCGAGCCGAAGGCTTCGGTTGGCTCCGAGTCATGGACTCGCCATGGCGATACCCCGCGCGGTCCGCCCGCTTCCAAGCACCTGCCGCCAACGAGACCGACGGCGACTTCTCCCGACTCCGCACCCAGGTCGAGAGCCTGGGCCTGACTCCGACACACCGCCGTTGGCTGCGGGCGCGCCTGACTGAGACTCTGGGCAGCGCCGCAACCGTGGACGGCGCGCTCCGGCAACCTGGCGCACGCGGCCTGTCTGAACCCCAGCGAGCCACCCTCACCGAGGTCCTGACCCAGCCGCAGGGCCGCCGTCGTCGCCTAGCGGACCACCTGAGAGAAGTCTCGCAACGATGACCACCCGCACGTACGCACGGGTCGATCTGGTGATCGAACACGCATGGCGGATCGGCGCCTGGCAGACCTCCGGTGAGACGAACGACGACGCGCTGCTGTCGGTAACCAGGCTGGCAGACGACACGCCGTACCTGCCGGCCGCGAGCATCCGAGGCGGGATCCGGGCTCACCTGGCCCATTATCTGGCCGGTGCCGCGCCCGATTCAGACGCGCGATTAGCAGCCGCACTCGGCCCCCCGCCCGGGGCGCCCGACCTCACCGCATCCGCATGGTGGGTCCTCGGTTGCCAGCTGCCTCAAGACACCCGGGCCGTCTCCGAACCTCGCGGACAGACCGCCATCGATCGACATCGCCGAGCGCCCCGCGGAACCTACCGCCGCAGCGAGACGGTCATGGCTATCGGCCCCGGACCGCACGTGAGGATCTACCTCCGCTGCGATCACGCCGCGGACGCGCAGGCGAGTGCCGACGTACTCACCGCGCTGCAGACCTGGCAGCCGCGGATCGGTGGCTCCATCTCATCGGGCCTCGGACGCGCACGCGTTGCTGAGATTCGCTACCAGCAGGTCGCCATCGACACCACCGCGGGCCTGGTTGCATTCCTGACAGCCAGCAATGGCCCCGACGGCATCGACGCCTTGCTGGCGGATCCGGCCACTACCAGCATCACACCCGATGAACCTTCCGGAGCCCCGTTGATCGCGTGCGACTTCACCGTCCCTCACGGGTGGGCCGTGGCGGATGCGGACAAGTCGCGGGGATGGATGGACGGATCCACCTGGAAGGGCCTGCTCCGCTCCCGGGTCGAGTACATCGGCAGGTCCCTGGGCGCCACGGTGTGCGGCGATAGCAGAAGTCCTCAGGGACCCGACCCGTGCGGCATCTGCGATGTGTGCCACACGTTCGGCTCCCCCGATGCCGCCGCAGCGATCAGCGTCGCGACCACCACGATCCAACGACCGAGCACGCACCAGGGCGCCAGCACACGTCAACGCACCGCGCTCGACCGCTATACCGGCGGGGCCAGCGACCAGCAGCTGTTCGCCCAGAGCGAGGAGTTCGACCTCAGATTGCGCCTGCGGGTCGACCCGTCACCTCGGCCAAGCGCTCCCGAACCTCCACTGTGGGTGAAGCGAGCGATGCTCCACGCGGTCCGCGACCTCGCCGACGGAGTCGTCGGGGTGGGGCCGGCGTCCAGCACTGGCCTCGGCACCCTGAGCGCTACCGCCTGCACCATCGGACCCGATTGGGCCGCCAGCTTTTCAACTACAGAGAGCACGAGTCCAGACCTTAGAACCATAGAAATCCCACTCTCCGATCTCGATCAGTACCCGGTGGAGGTTCCATCGCCATGACCGCAACCCACCACCTGATCGGTCTCGGCATGCTCAATTGGGAGCAGATCCGAGATCTATGCGCTGCCAGCACGTGCGCCTGGGCGGACTACGACGGCTTTCATATCGAACCCGCCGATCAACTGCCCCAAGAAGCCCCGCCGTACACCCACCTCTGGGCATGGTCCCCACG
>JBOFLH010000124.1:0-1730 GCA_051657765.1 Nocardioides sp.
CGACTCGGCCCTCGGGTAAGGTTTCCACGCCTGCTCGCGCCCGCGCGAACAGGCTCCGGCCAGGTAGCTCAGTTGGTACGAGCGTCCGACTGAAAATCGGAAGGTCGGCGGTTCGACCCCGCCCCTGGCCACCACCCAAAACAATCTCTCACCTGCGGAAACGTCGCTCACCTGCTCGGCTCGCGTGTGCGGCTGGATACGGCAAGACACGGGACTACGCGGCTGGTTGTGTCGAATACGTGTCGAAGTTTCACAGTCTCCTTGGTACAAAGCCCACCTCAACTCCCGATCAGGATCGGGATCGTTCTGATGTCAACTGAGAGCCCTGTCTGCCAGACTGCGATCTGGCGCATCGGCGAAAGTAGCGCAACCCGCCACGGTGAGGGAGGCCACGATCACTAGAGTGCTCCGTGCGAGCAAGTTCGTCCAGGAGGCCCCCGCCATGTCTGACCTTGCGAGTGCCCCACACACGGGAGCACCCCCCGATCTAACCGATATCGAAGTTCCCGAGGCCGGCCCGGTAGCACCATCGCTCTCCGGGCCACCGATGACTCCCCAGCAGCACATCTTCTTCTACGACCCCGCCGAGTGGGAGTTGTTCATCAGGGAGTGGGCCACTGGCCTTGGCGATCCGTATGTGCAGATCAAGCGCCTCGGCGGGCCGAGTGACCGGGGCGTCGACGTAGCCGGATTCAAGACCGACCAGGGATTCGAGGGGGCCTGGGACTGCTATCAGGGAAAGCACTACGCCGATGCGCTGACGTGGACGGATACCTTCCCCGAGATGCTCAAGGTGTTCATCGCGACAGTCGGCGGGCACTATGTCCTTCCCGATCGCTATGCCTTCCTGGCCCCGCGGGGCTGTGGCCCGTCGCTGAATCGGCTGCTGAGCAAGCCAACCGATCTTCGTGACAGGTTTCTGGAAGAGCTGGCTCGCATGGATGGGCCCGCATCTGCGCTCGCTCACGACTTGCGCGAAGAGGTCAAGGCCTGTTCCGAGGCGACTGATTTCGCACTCTTCCAATCGGTTGAGCTCCTCGACGCGTTGGAAACTCACCGTGCGACGCCGTACTACGTCGGCCGCTTTGGGACCCCGGTGCCGCCTCGACCGGGCCACGACAGCCCGCCGGAAGAAGTCGGGACGCATGAGGCCCGATACGTTGGCCAGCTCCTCGAGGTCTACTCGGAGGAGGAGCCGTCGGAGGCTTTCGCTGCTGAGACGGCGTCGACGCACGGCAAGTTCGGAGGACATTTCCAGCGTCAGCGCGAGTCCTTCTATTCCGCTGAGGCGCTTCGCCTTTACGCAAGGGATTCGGTGCCGCCGGGCACGTTCGAGGCACTCCAAACAGATGTTTTCTCCGGCGTGGTAGAGGTCGCTGAGTCGTCACACGCCACAGGCATGTCTCGCCTCACTAGCGTGCTCACCACGTCCGGCCAACTCGACCTCAGCGCACATGCGCTGATTTCGGTGTCGAGCATCAACGACCGGAAAGGCATCTGCCACCAGCTGGCGAACGAGGATCGCCTCATCTGGGTCAGGGAGGAATCATGACTCCGCTCAATGGCCCTCTCGAAGTCGCCGTTCGAGTGCTGATGGTTCTCGTCGAGGCGTTCCCCGAACACCTCGACCTCAACCGCCTGGTCCTGCTGGACCACGGGCTACTGCACAGCGCTGACCTTGGGGGGCCCGAGAGCCTGCATCCCCCCGTTCCGATTCGCGCTGGAGAACT
>JBOFLH010000125.1:0-2314 GCA_051657765.1 Nocardioides sp.
CTTCGTGCCGCGATCCAGAGTGGCACATATACCTCTGGCTCAGTGCTACCTCGACAGCGCGACCTCGCCGCGGAGCGCGGCGTATCGACATCGGTCATCCGGCAAGCCGTGGCCGTCCTGGAAGCCGAGGGGATTCTCAGGCCGACGCGAAGACGGGGCACCGTCGTACGCGAGCGGCCCGTGCAGCTCGCACTCGCCCGATACTCGGGCAGCTTGAGCGCCGAGGCCACTCATGGCCCCTGGGAAGCGACCCTTGCCGCCCAGGGCCTGGACGGTCGTACAGAACTCGTGCAGGTGTCCCGTGAATCCGCGGACGACGCACTTGCCGTCGCCTGCGACCTTCCGGTCGGGGCACCTGTCGTGCACCGCCGGCGACACATGTGGCTCGGCAACCGGATCGTCCAACTCCAAGACTCATGGCTTCCCGCCGACCTGGTCGACGGCACGCCTCTGAGCCAGGGCAGCAAGGTTCAAGGCGGCACCTACGCAACCCTTGCCGCACACGGCATGCCACCGAGCCATGTGACCGAGGTCATTTCCGCACGCGGCGCCACCACGGCAGAAGCCGACCTGATGCAGAGCACGACAGCATCACCCGTGATCGTCGTCGAACGCACGACCCGCAGCGCAACCCGCCCGCTCGAGTTCTTGCGAACCGTCGCATTCGCCGAGAGCGTGCGCATCAGCTACGAAGACTTACCCCTCTTACCTTCGTGAGAGACCCGTGCGGCCGCACAGGAACATCTACAGACGTTCGACCTGCTCGTCAAGCCTGGCCTCGAACCGCTCCAGAAGGACGGCGTCGAACTGGCGGTAGTGCACGTAGATCTCCGCAAGGTCGTCCTCCGCGGCCTGATGGAAGACGACTGGCAGCTGTATCACGCCCGCCGGGCGTCGAGCCACGCCTTGAACTCGTCCCAGGTCAACCCGATGGACGGGTCGGCGTCCAGCCCGGCCGCCCGTGACCGGATGGTCGCCTTGTCCTCATCGCTGATGGCGATGAGTACCGACTCCACGGTGCTCTCTATGTACTCCACGAGCTCCAAGCGTTCGTCGAGGCTTAGTGCCTCGATGGCCGACCGCAGCGCGGGGTTCACCATAAACCCAGCGTACCCGGCCACCTCCTTTACATCGGCCATTACGACCCTCCCCACCCACCTGCCGCATTTGCTAGAAGTCCTGGACCGCCGAGTCAGTCTCGTCCTCCGTGAGGCTCAGCAAGGCATCCAACCTGACTGATCGGACGACCCCCATCAGCCACCACGAACTCGATCACCCTCTGAACGAAGGGTTCGGCATGACGTCAGTATGGTCGGAAACTACAACACTCGGCGGCCGCACGGGCAGTTGCGCTGGATCGAACAGCGCCCGATCCAGCCGCGCGGCTACAACAGTCGCATACTCCGCAACCTCAACGACCTCACGGCGGCACCCCGCGGCAAACCTCTTGGTCCCCATCTCGACCTGAGCCGCATCCGCACCCTCCATCACCAACGAATGAATCGCATATTCCCGCACATCGTCATCACTCATCCGACTCAACTCCGACCAACCCACCCCCGCCAGCCCCCTGACCATCCACGCCCCCAACAACACGTCCCGAGCGACCGGAACAGCGACCCACGCCACCATCTGACCGGCCTCCGCATACCCAGTCCCCGGATCCACCCGCAACGTTGACGCCGCCACCTCCGGCCCGCCCGCCACGAACAACCCCACCGACTCATACTCACCCGACCAAGCCGCACCCGGTACCGAACAGACCGCTACCCGCATCGACACACCTCCTGCGACGGAGACCCGGAGGGCCAGCCGGCAGCCTCCAGATGTCTCTCAATGAAGACCCAGACATGACCCTCACCCTCTCAACTCACTCAGTCATCTTTATGATTGAACTCTCACCACGCCAACCTCTGTATTGTCAAGTCCTCTTGAGGATTAGACTCAAGTCCTAGCCGATGGAAGGGAGTCATGAGGGTGGGACAGATGCCGAAGTACCAACAGATCGCCGAAGCGATCCGGGAACGTGTCCGTTCCGGCGACCTCAAGCCCGGCGATCGTGTGACCGTTGAAACCTCCTTGGCCAAACAGCACCGGGCAAGTGTTCCGACCGTGCGCCAAGCAATGGCAACCCTGCGAGCCGAAGGCATCATCGAGTCCCGCCAAGGCATAGGAACCTTCGTGCGCACCGAAACGCGTTTTCAACGCCGGTCCCGAGGGCGATACAGTGCCGCTCGGGCGCGTCCCGGACTGCTCAACGACACATTCCGGCATCAGATAGTCGCAGCCGGTGAAGCCACCGTGCCAGGCCACA
>JBOFLH010000126.1:0-20958 GCA_051657765.1 Nocardioides sp.
ATCCGTGGCCTGATCACGCCGGGAACCGCGATCTTTGCCGCGGACCTCAACTCGGTACCCGTCGAATCGAGATCGAATGACTGAGGTCAGGGCATCCGAATCGGTCGCCGCCGGCACGCTCGTCGCCGGCGGCATGATGGCGATGAACGTGATGGTCTACGGCTTCACGCTGTGGAGCGCGCACACCCTGGCGCCAGCCGCCTTCGGTGGCCTCGGCGCCGTGCAAGCGCTGCTGATCATGATCAGTGTCGGCGCGCTGGCCCTCCAAGCCACCGGCGCTCGGGCGACGGCGACCGCCGACCGGGGCAGCAGCACGTCGACCGCCCACGACATCCTGGCGAGCACCCGGGTGATCGCGACGACCCTCAGCGGCGTGTTTCTGCTGCTGAGTCCGCTGGTGCACGCGTTCCTGAACGTGCCGTGGCTAGTGGCGACGATGATCCCCCTGGCGGTGTTTCCGCTCACCCTGCTCGGCGGATTCGCCGGCGTCTTGCAGGGGCTACGAAACTGGCGGTGGCTGACCGCCATCTTCGTCGGGTTGGGCGCAGGGCGACTGGGGTGCGGTGGAGCCGCGCTTCTGATCGACGACTCGCTGACCGCGGCCACCGTCGGGCTGACCCTCGGCGCCTATGTGCCGGCAGTGGTCGGCGCGATCGCGTGTCGCCGCGTCATCGGTAACCGGGCCGGCTCGCGCCGGAGGTTCTTGCGCGAGGTCTGGCACAACGGACATACCCTGCTCGCGTTCTTCGCATTCACCAATCTCGACGTGCTGATCGCTCGCAATCTGCTCTCAGGCGACGAGTCCGGGCTCTACGCCGCCGGGGCGGTGTTGACCAAGAGTTGTCTCTTTCTGCCACAGTTCGTGATCATCGTGGCGTTTCCCGACATGGCCGAAGACCACGCCCAAGACGAACTCAGCCGTGCCTGGCTCAAGCCACTCGGTCTGGTCGCGGTCATCGGCGCCGGTGTCGTCCTCGGCACCGCGTTACTGCCCTCGCTTGCGGTCACCTTCATCGGCGGCAGCGACTACGCCGCGCTCAGTGGCTATGTGTGGTTCTTCGCAATCGAAGGCACCATCTTCGCACTGCTGCAAATGGTGGTCTACCGGCAGATCGCTCGGCGGGCGAGCACGGTCGCACTGCTCCTATGGGGTGCCTCAGCGGTGACGCTCACCGTGGCCTATTTGGCTTCGCGGACCGAATCCGGACTCGACCAACGCACTCTGGTGCTCGTGATGATCGTGGTCGGCGTCGTGGTCGCGGCGCCAGTGAGCCGCGCTCGCGCCCGGATCTCCGCGTCGGCCGGCGGCTGACCCGCGCGGCTCGCGCCTGGTCAGGTAGCCCGGTAATCAACCGGGTCTACCGGCAGTCAATGCGCGGCGTCATGCCAGCTTCGCCCGACCCCGATGGAAACGTCCAGCGGCACTGTGAGATCGGCCGCTGCCGCCATCTGCTCACGCACCAGCACCTCCAACTCCGCTCGCTCGTCGGGTGCGACATCGAACACCAACTCGTCGTGGACCTGCAGGACCAGCCTGGACGCCATCGACGCCCGCGACATGGCGCGGGCCACGTTCAGCATGGCCACCTTGATCAGGTCGGCCGCCGAGCCTTGGATCGGCGCGTTGAGGGCCATGCGCTCAGCCATCTCGCGGCGCTGTCGATTGTCGCTGGTGAGGTCCGGTAGGTAGCGCCGTCGCCCCATAATCGTCTCGGTGAAGCCCGATCGACGAGCCTCGTCGACCACCCCGGCCAGGTAGTCTCGAACCCCACCGAACGTCTCGAAGTACTCATCCATCAGTTCGCGAGCCTCGGCAGGCTCGATCCGTAGTTGCTGCGCCAAGCCGTAGGCAGACAAGCCATAGGCCAAGCCGTAGTTCATCGCCTTGATCTTGGCGCGCATGCCCGAGGTCACCTCACTCGGCGGCACACCGAACACTCGCGAAGCCGTGCTGGAGTGAAAGTCCTGGCCTGATCGAAAGGCTTCGACCAGCAGTGCATCCCCGGACAGATGCGCCATGATCCGCATTTCGATCTGGCTGTAGTCGGCGGTCATCAAGCAGGCAAATCCCTCACCCACAACGAATGTCTCACGGATCCGCCGGCCCTCCTCGGTGCGGATCGGAATGTTCTGCAGATTCGGATCGGTGCTTGATAGCCGCCCGGTCGCGGCAATGAGTTGATTAAAGGTGGTGTGAATCCGATGATCGGCGGCCACCGTCTTTAGCAAGCCCTCCACGGTCTGCCGCAGCCGGGTGACGTCTCGATGGCGCAGCAACGCCACCAAGAAGGGGTGTTCGGTCTTGTCAAACAGTTGCTGGAGCGCGTCGGCATCGGTGGTGTAGCCGGTCTTGGTGCGCTTGGTCTTGGGCATGCCCAGCTCATCGAACAGCACGACCTGAAGTTGCTTGGGCGAGCCCAGATTGATCTCCTTGCCGATCACCGCGAACGCCTCGCGGGCCGCCGTGCGTACCTCGGCGGCGAACTCGGCTTCCAACGCCTCCAACAAGCTGACGTCCACCGCGACCCCTACCCGCTCCACCTCGGCCAGCAGGTCCACCAGGGGCAATTCGACGTCGGTCAGTAGCCGGGTACCTTCGTGCTCGGCGATCACGGCATCGAGCGCATCGGCCAGGTCCAGCACGGCCCGCGCCTCCACCATCAGCGACATCGCGTTGTCGGCAGCAGACAACGACTCAAAGCTCAGTTGCCCGTCGTCGGCCACGCCCTGCTTCAGTTCGCGTTTGAGGTAGCGGACCGTCAGATCAGCGAGGTCGTAGGAACGTTGATCGGGTCGCACCAGATAGGCAGCTAGCGCGGTATCGCTGACCAGTCCGGACATCGGCCACCCGCGTGCGTGCAGCGCCAGCAGCGGACCCTTGGCGTCATGCATGACTTTGGCACGGCGTTCGTCGGCCAGCCAGTGAGCCAACGCCTGACTGTCGTCCTCGCCGATGCGGTCGGTGTCGACCCAGGTGGCGGCACCATCGCTCGCGGCCAGCCCCACCGACCACACCTCACCGGTACCCGCGCGCCAACGACCGCGGATCGACACCCCGGTACGCGAGTGCTGCCATGATTCGAGCGAGGTGTGGGTCGCCAACCAAGTCCGTAACTCCCCGGGCGCCAGGGTGCTGGTCTCCATCTCGAAACCGGTAGTCGGCCCGGGCGCTTCGACCTCGCCAAGACCGAACAACTGCTCGCGAAGCGCCTGGAACTCCGGCGCCTCCAACAATCGCTCGCGCAGCACCCGAAACTCCAGGCCGTCGAACAAGGTGTGCACTTCGTTTCGATCCGAGCGCTCGAGGGCCAAGTCCGACGGCGTCAGGTCCAGCTCCAGGTCGCTCACCAGACGGTTGAGGTGGCGATTGCGGATCACCTCACCCAAGTGAGCGCGCAAACTCTCGCCGGCCTTGCCGCCGATCTCATCGGCCCTGGCGATCACGTTGTCGAGTCCGTCGTACAGCTCTATCCACTTGGCTGCGGTCTTCGGGCCTACCCCAGGGACCCCGGGCAGATTGTCGGAGTCCTCGCCCACCAGCGCCGCCAGCTCCGGATAGCGGCTGGGCCGGAGGCCATATCGGGCGGCGACCGCGTCCGGAGTCATTCGAGCGAGCTCGGACACACCACGCATCGGGTAGAGGACCGTGCAGGTATCGGTCACCAACTGCAACGAGTCCCGATCGCCGGTCAGGATGAGCACCTCGATGCCGGCTCGTTGCGCCTGCTCGGTCCAGGTGGCGATGATGTCGTCGGCTTCGTAACCTTGCTTGCTCATGAACGGAATATGCAGTGCAGTCAGCACCTCCTGGATCAACGGAAGCTGGCTGGAGAATTCTGCCGGGGTCTTGTTGCGCTTCGCCTTGTAGTCGGGGTACTCCGCGAGTCGGAACGTCTGTCGGGAGAGGTCGAAGGCAACACCAACGTGGGTTGGCCGTTCGTCTCGCAGGACGTTGATCAGCATCGAGGTGAACCCATAGACGGCGTTGGTCGGTTGCCCGGTGGTGGTGTTGAAGTTCTCCACCGGAAGCGCGAAAAACGCGCGATATGCCAACGAGTGACCATCCAGGAGCAGCAAACGTTGGGATGGTGACGACGTCGACTCGGGCACGTAGTGACTCTAGTCGCCACCGAGGACGACCAGCCAGGGACCGCCAGAACCGGACGCCCCGCCCCACCCTGACACGCAGAGGGGCCGGCGATACGACACACTGTGCGCATGCCACCAAGCCCGGATCAGCCCGCCGATCAGCAGGTCCACGTGCTGGCAGCCGGCCTGGGGGCCCTCTGCGATCGAATGGGCATCGAACTTGTCGAGGCACGCGGGGACCGAGTGGTTGGCACCATGCCCGTTGCCGGGAACACTCAACCAGCCGGCCTGTTGCACGGCGGTGCCTCGGTCGTCCTCGCCGAGTCGCTCGGTTCGATAGGTGCCTGGCTCGATGCCTACCCCGAGCGAACGCCGGTCGGAGTCGAGATCAACGCCACCCACCATCGCGCCGCCCGCTCCGGTGCCGTCACCGGGGTGGCCACTCCGCTCCATCTGGGCAAGACGGTCTCGACGTGGAACGTATCGATCCGAGACCGCCAGAACCGTTTGGTATGCACTGCTCGGATCACCTGCCTGTTGATCCCGACGCCGGGGATCCCCTAGGGGCTCGGGCACCGATGGGTGTGCCTAGGTGCCTCGCCGAGCCTGTCCGGTCAGTCTGCTGATCAGTCGGCCGAGGAGGCCGCGAGCGACTGCGAGCGCCGCAACGAACGGCGTGCTGCCAGCACTTGGCCCACCTGACGCCCAGGCTGGCGAAGGTCGGCTCGATGTGCCGACAACTTCATCCGAAGAATGTGGGTCGAGGTGACGCGCAAGGTGGCATGCGGAGACAGACCCAATCGCGCCATGAATCGATTGGCCTCCCGCGAATTGCTCAACGAGGCCGTCCCGACGTGGGCGATGCCACGCTCGTCGGCATAGCCAGCGGCCGCCTCCATCAGGGATCGGCCGACGCCTCGCCGCCGGAACTGGGGCAAGACATAGGGCGAGATCACTTGAACGATCGGATCGATGTGCAGCGGCGTCAATGGCGCTACCCGCAACAACACTGCGCCAGCGACCAGACCATTGCAGTCGGCGATCACGATTCGCTCGTCCGGGTTGGCCAGAACTCGCCTGATGATCTCCTGCAGATCGGCCTCAGGATCGCTCGCATCGCCGCGCCGTACGGCCTCCCCCCATAGGCGAGCCAGATCTGCGGCGTCGCCTAACGTGACCTCACGCAAGGTAACAAGAACACGGCTCATCACACACGCCTCCGGTGCACTTCGCTCTGATAGAGACCCGCTATTCGCCCCCCAGCATGCGGTTCCCTACGCGGAAGGGTACGCCCGATCCGCGGCCTATGGAAGAGACGTCGCGATCGAACCGCCGGGCCGTACCGAATCGCCGCTCAATGTGGCGACGAGCTCGGAAAGTCCGACCGTTGTGCGCATCCCGATCCGATCACGCGACCCCAAGATAGGCCTCGCGGACACTGGGGTCGTCGAGGAGCTCGGCGCCGGTCCCGGTTTTCACAATCCGGCCGGTTTCCAAGACGTAGGCACGGTCGGCCCTGGTGAGCGCCTGCTTGGCATTCTGTTCGACGACCAGAATAGTCGTGCCTTGCTGGGCTATCTCGCCGATGATGTCGAAGATCTGCTGGATCAGCATCGGGGCCAGCCCCATGGACGGCTCGTCGAGCATCAACAGCTTCGGCCTCGACATCAACGCCCGACCTATGGAGAGCATCTGTTGTTCGCCACCGGACAAGGTCCCGGCGATCTGTTTGCGGCGCTCCTGCAAGCGCGGGAACAGCGCGAAGACTCGTTCGAAATCATCAACGACGGCAGCCTTGTCCTTGCGGGCGTAGGCGCCCATGCTGAGGTTCTCCAGCACGGTCATCCCCGGGAAGATCCCGCGACCCTCCGGAGCCAACACCAGGCCGCGACGCATCCGTTGATCCGCCCGGAGCTTGGTGACATTCTCACCGTTGAACCGCACCACGCCCGAGCTAAGGCCGCGCACGCCGGACAAGGCCCGCATAGTCGAGGTCTTTCCCGCGCCGTTGGCACCGATCAGGGCGACCACCTCACCTTCCTCAACCGCGACGCTGATCCCATGTAGTGCTTGGATCTTGCCGTAGCTTAGGTTGGCGTTCTCTAGCTCAAGCAGCATCGTCGGGTTCTCCCAGGTAGGCAGCGATGACCCGCGGGTCGCGAGCCACATCGGCCGGAACTCCTTCAGCGATCTTCTGGCCGAACTCCAACACGATGATGCGATCGGTCACCCCAAGCACCAACTTCATGTCGTGCTCGATGACCAAGACCGTGTGGCCGAGCCCGCGGATGCGCCGGATCAGGCCCATCAGGTCCTCTTTCTCGGCCGGATTAAATCCCGCGGCCGGTTCGTCGAGGCACAGCAGTTCCGGCTCGGTAGCGAGCGCCCGCGCGATCTCCAGGCGTCGCTGATAGCCGTACGGCAGGTTCCGCGCCAACTCGTGGGCGCGATCGGCGATGCCCACGAACCGCAGCAGCTCCATAGACCGCTCCCTACCGGCTCGCTCCTCCAAGGTGTGCCGACTGATACCGAACACCTTGGCGAAACCGGCCCGCATCGGGCTATCGGGCAATTCGTGGGTCTTGGGCCGGACTCGATGGGCCCGGAACAGCGCGCCCATCACACTCGTCTTGTGCCGAGCGTCACATCCCACCATGACGTTCTCCATCGCGGACATCTCGGGGAACAGCCGGATGTTCTGGAACGTCCGGGCAATGCCCAACAGATTGATCTTGTGCGGCTTGGCGCCGGCGATCTCCTTGCCGTTGAAGCGAATGGTGCCCGAGGTAGGGGTGTACACGCCCGTCATGGCGTTGAAGCAGGTGGTCTTGCCGGCGCCGTTCGGCCCGATCAATCCCAGTATTTCCCCGCGTCGGATCTCGAAATTGACATCGTTGAGCGCGACCACGCCGCCGAACTTCAACGTCACGTGATCGACTTCGAGAAGTACCTCACCGGGGCTTCCGGCGGAATCCATGGTGAGTGTCTCTGGCTGATCAGACATCGGCGGCAGCCTCCCGTGCCTCTTGCTTGCGGACGTCGAGCTCACGGGCTCTTCGGCGGCTGGGAAGAAGTCCTTGGGGTCGAAGCAGCATGACCGCGACCAAGGCAACACCGAAGGCGAACGGACGCCACGCCACCGGATCGAACTCATCGGGAACGAACGGCAAGGTGCGGAAGCGCTCGGGGAGATAGGTGATCAGGAAGGCTCCCAAGAGTGCGCCAGCGATGTTTCCCGAGCCACCGATTACCACCATCGCCACGAACAGGAACGACAGGTTCAGCATGAATCCGGTCGGCTCCACGTATTGCTGTTTGCTGCCGAAGAGCAAGCCGGCGATCGCACCGAGGGCAGCGCCGATCGCGAACGCCCACAGCTTGAACTTGAAGGCCGCGACCCCCATCACCGAAGCGGCGTCCTCGTCCTCTCGAATCGCCAGCCAGGCTCGGCCAACCCGGCTGTCTTCCAATCGCCGAGCGAGGAGGATCAAGATGATGAGGAGAACCAGCGCGAACCAGTACCACCGCTCGGCGTCACTGGTGTTGAAGAATGCGCGGCCGTCGCGTTCGGGGCCCGGTGGGACCGGCACATTGAGGATCCCGGCGGCGCCGTTCGTAATCGGGTCCGCGTTACGCGCGACGATACGGATGATCTCGCCGAAGCCCATGGTGACAATGGCAAGATAGTCCCCACGCAGACGCAGCGTCGGCGCACCGAGGATGACGCCCGCCAGCATCGTCAGGGCGATGGCGATCGGGATACAAGCCGCAAATGGAACCGCCCAGCCCTCGGCCAAACCCAGTTCCTTCGCGAGCCAAATCGTGACCGGGGAGGACGGTGACCCGAAGAGCGCCACCGAGTAGGCCCCTAATGCGTAGAAGCCGACGTAGCCCAGATCGAGCAGCCCGGCCATGCCGATGACCACGTTGAGACCCACCGCCACGATCATGTACACGACCACCAGAAACAACACGCTTGCCCAGTCCGAGCCGGTCGGCCCAAGGTCGGTTCTGACGTAGGCGAACGGCAAGATGTTGAGGTACGGCAGATAGAAGGCGAACGCGATCGCCGCCAATGCGGCGCCGACATGTGCCGCTCTGGGCGCATTCCGCCATCGGTCGCGAAGCCGCAACGAGGTCCAGTGGTTCGTTATGGCACTCACGCTCTCGCCTTTCCGAGCGACTCACCGAGGATTCCCGTGGGTCGGAACATCAACACCAACACCAACACGATGAAAGCCCAGACATCCTGCCAGCTGGAGTCCCACACCGCGGAGGCGTACACCTCGACCATTCCCAGCAGCAGACCGCCAAGGAGCGCCCCCCTCAGGTTTCCGATGCCGCCGAGCACCGCGGCCGTGAAGGCTTTGACACCGATGATGAACCCGACATCGAACTTGGTGCCGTCGAACTTGATCGCGTATAGCAAGGCCGCTACGCCGGCCATGGCGCCGCCAATGACGAAGACCAACATGATGACCCGATCTTGGTTGACCCCCATCAGCGAGGCCGTGTCGGGATCCTGGGAGACCGCCCGGACGCCGCGCCCCAGTCGGCTCTTGTTCACGAACAGGTCGAGAGCCACCATCATGCCTACCGCACCGAGCACCACGATGACCTCGACGTTCGTGACTTCGAGGTCGCCGATGGTGAGCCAGGTCGCGGTCTCGAGCGGACTCGGGATACTGACCGCGGCGCGACCGAAAGGGGGACCGAAGAACTCCTTGAGGACGTGGCCGAAGATCTCGACGAGCACCAACGAACAGCCGATGGCTGTGATCAAGAAGATCAGTGGTGGGGCATTCTTCTTCCGGAGAGGGCGATAGGCGATGCGCTCGACGGCGAGCGCTACCGAAGCCGAGGCAACTATCGCGGCAACCAAGGCCAGCAGGGTCGCCGAGACGACCATGCCGAGACCATCGCCAGCGGACGCGCCCAACACCGTGTAGACACCGAGCACCGTCCACGTGCCGACCATGAACACCTCCGAGTGCGCGAAGTTGATCAGGCGCATCACGCCGTAGACCATCGTGTAGCCCAGCGCGACCAGTGCGTAGATCGATCCTCGAACAATGCCGTCCAATGTGTGGCCATCGAGTCCGTTGATGAGGTTGTCGACGTTCATGTGTCCTCCTGGGCCGGGCCAAGCAGATTTCTCAGGTCAGCCACCACGGCATAGATGGGGCGGCCGAGTGTGCACTCGTCCGCCCCATCATGGCCTAGGCAGCTCGCTAGGTCAGTTCAGGCTGACCTGCTGATCGGGCACCAGCGTGCCACCGGTGTTCTTGTAGGCCCAGTAGGACACCTTGTCGATCGGAATATCGCCGTTCTCATCAAAGGCCAGCTCCTTGCTCAGGCCAGTACCGGTGTAGCCGTCGACAAACTCCTCGACCTCGGCCCGAGTCCGCGCCCCGTCGTCGAGCGCAGCGAGGAAGACGCTCATCGCGTCGAAGCCCTCGGCGGCGTACGCGCCGGGAGCGGAGCCAAACTCCGCTTCGAAGTCGGTCGCAAAGGTGCTGGTTTCATCGATAGGCGAGCACGGGCACATGACAATCGCGCCTTCGCCGGCATCCCCGACGGCTTTGCCGAAGTCGGCGCCGTAAAGGCCGTCGCCGCCGATGAAGGTAGCCTTCACCCCGGCTTCGCGCAACTGCTTGAGCAGCGGTGCCGCCTCGGCGATGTAGCCCCCGTAGAAGACCGCGTCGGGCTTGGCGGTCTCGATCTTGGAGATTGTCGGCGCGAAGTCGGTTTGCCCGACCTGGGTCTTGTCGCGGCCCACCATCGTGTCGCCCAGCGTCTCCTCGACCACGTCGGCGAGTGGCTCGCCGTATGCTTCGGAGTTGTCGACCACGTACACCTTGGTGGCGCCTGCGACATCGGTGAGATAGGTGGCGATGGCCTGTGCCTGGTAGTCATCGAAGGATACGACGCGGTGGAACACATCGACCTTGTCCGTCTGGGTAAGGTCCGTAGCGGTCGCCGACTGGCTGATCATGGTGATCCCGGCATCCGCGTAAACGCTCTTGGTGGCCCGGGTTTCACCGGAGAACGCGCCACCGAGCACGCCGATGAACGAGTCGTCGCTGGCCACCTTAGTGGCCACCGGGGTGGCTTTGGCCGGGTCACCCTCGGTGTCCAGGCGGACCAGTTCGACCTTGCAGTCTTTGTTGTCCCATTGCTTGAGCGCCAACTCGGCGCCATCAACCGATGGGATCACGATGCTGGCGTTGGCACCGCTGAGGGCGCCCATCGCGGCGATCTTGAAGTCGCACTTGTCACCGCTTGCGGCGGAATCACCACCGGTGTCGGTCGTGCCACACGCACTGAGCACGAGCGCGGTCGTCGCAGCGACGGCGCCCAGGCGGATGAGGGAATGAGGGTGCTTCATGAAGCCTCCGGTCTCGAATCGATGGACGTCCTGCGGCACTGGTGCCGGTGAACGAACAAAAACTAGTCGGTTCCCGGCCCACCAGCGGACAAAGCGTGCGCTCGTTGCCAAGTTGTGATCAATACGTTAGTCCGGTGATCCGGGCACGGCACCGTTCGACGGGCTCACCACCTCCGGCTGGCCCGACGGCTTGGGCACGCCATGGGTCAAGACGCCGTCAGCCACCCCGCGCATCTCGATACGCAGGTCCATCGCGGTTTTCTGAATCCAGCGGAAGGCGTCCGACTCACTCAGGCCGAGTTCGGCCTGCAGCACCGCCTTGGCTCGATCCACAAGTTTGCGCGTCTCGAGCCTGGCGGACAGATCAGCGACCTCCGCCTCCAACGATGCGATCTCCGCGAATCGGGCCCCGGCCATCGCGATAGCCGGCACGAGATCGCCTCGCGAGAACGGTTTGACGACGTAGGCCATGGCACCGGCGTCCCGCGCTCGCTCGATCAGCTCCCGTTGGGAGAAGGCGGTCAGGATGACGATCGGGGCGATACGTTCACCCGCGATCCGTTCGGCCGCGGCGATGCCGTCCAGGCGGGGCATCTTGACGTCGAGGATGACCAGATCCGGGGTCAGTTCTCGAGCAAGCTGGATCGCTTCGAGACCGTCTTTGGCTTGCCCGACGACGTCATAGCCTTCCTCGGCCAACATCTCGGCCAGATCCATCCGGATCAATGCCTCGTCTTCAGCGATGACGGCACGCAATCGATCCGAGCCGGGCTGATGTGCTGCGGGATTGGTCACGCCCGCAGGGTACCGGTCCGCGCGCTGTCGGTCCGCACGGGCGCCGTCCCACGCAAACGGCCACCGTCCGGGTCCGCACCCGCCATCGGGTACCGTATGACACTCCCGGCCGGGTTGGCGGAACTGGCAGACGCGATGGTCTCAAACACCATTGTTCGAAAGAACGTGTGGGTTCAAGTCCCACACCCGGCACATAGGGAACCTCGGTCCTTGGCATCGCCGAGAGACTCACTGTTCGAGATGCCGACGTCGTGGCCCTGACTTGAGCTGGCTTCGGCGCATACCCGGCACGCAGCCGCGGCGGTGCGCGCTCGGCGCGAAGTTGCCTCGCGGGCCCAACTACGAGCGCAGGTCGCCCGGCGGGGTCAACTGATCGAACTCAACCCGGCAGCTCGAGGTCTGGTGATCGAGCCTCACTCGGGCAACAAGCGGCGATAGGCCGGGGCAGCACCGTTGATGGCGTCACCCATCCGGTGGATACGCAGCGCGTTGGTCGAGCCGGAGATTCCGGGCGGGCTACCCGCGATGATCACCACCAGGTCCCCCTCCTTGACCCGGCCGATGGCCAGGAGCGCCTCGTCGACCTGAAGCACCATCTCGTCGGTATGTTCGACCTCAGCCGTCTTGAACGTTTCCACTCCCCAGCTCATCGCCAGCTGTGACCGGGTAGCCACTTCGGGAGTAAACGCCAAAATCGGGATCGAGCCACGTAGTCGAGACAATCGCCTCGCCGAGTCGCCACTGTGCGTGAAGGCCACCAAGTACTTCGCGGCCACTCGTTCGGCCACCTCGGCAGCCGCCTTGGTGATGACGCCGCTGCGGGTCTTGGGTTGCCAATCTATCGGATCCAGTCCGATCAGTTCATGGCGATCGGTCGACTCGATGATGCGAGCCATCGTCTCGACCGCCTCGATCGGATAGGAGCCGACGCCGGTCTCCCCGGACAACATCACCGCGTCCGCGCCGTCCAAAATGGCATTTGCCACGTCGGACGCTTCCGCACGCGTCGGAGCGGGTGCGGAGATCATCGACTCCAGCATCTGGGTGGCGACGATGACCGGCTTCGCTTTGCGACGAGCGGCCTGGATCACTCGCTTCTGCAGGAACGGCACATCCTCCAGGGGGCACTCGACGCCCAGGTCTCCTCGAGCGACCATCACGCCGTCGAAGTCGTCGACGATCTCGAGCAGGTTGTCGATGGCCTGCGGCTTCTCGATCTTGGCGATCACGGGCAGGTGACGGCCCTCCTCGTCCATGATCTTGCGCACGTCCAGCACGTCGCGAGCCGAACGGACGAACGACAACGCGATGAAGTCGACACCGATTCGCAGCGCCCATTGGAGGTCTCGAATGTCCTTCTCGGACAGCGCGGGGACCGACACCGCCACACCGGGCAGATTGATCCCCTTGTTGTTGCTTACCTTGCCGGCGACCTCAACGGTTGTGAGCACGTCGGTATCGTCAACGGACACGACCCGGAGCCGGACTCGTCCGTCATCGATCAAGATCGGATCACCGGCTTGGACATCGCCGGGCAGGCCCTTGTACGTCGTTCCGCAGATGTGCGCATCCCCGGCCACCTCGCGGGTGGTGATGGTCCACTCCTGACCCGCGATCAGGGAGACCGGCCCGTCCGCGAACGTCTCCAATCGGATTTTCGGACCTTGCAGGTCGGCGAAGATACCGACGCCGTGCCCACTCTCGTCCGAGGCTTCGCGCACCCAATGATAGGCCCGCTCATGATCGGCATACGTGCCGTGGCTCATGTTGAGCCGAGCAACGTCCATCCCGGCGTCAACCAGGGCCCTGATTCCCTTCGCCGACGTGGTAGCCGGGCCAAGGGTGCACACAATCTTCGCTCTTCGCACGCAGGCAACCCTAGCCGAGCTTGAACGATCCAAGGACCCAACCACTACCTGGCGGACGCCGGTCCTCGCCCACCCTAAACGGTGAGCGGTCGCGCGGTTGGCGGAATAGGACTGGGCAGGGTGGTCGTGCCGGTCAATGCCCGGTCCACCGCCGCCGCGGCGCCTCGTCCTTCCGCGATAGCCCAGACGATCAACGACTGGCCGCGCCCGGCATCGCCAGCCACGAATACGTCCGGTACCGATGACTGAAAGCGATCATCACGCGCCACATTGCCACGCTCATCGAGCGCGACCCCCAGTTGCTCGACGACACCATCGCGTTGCGGACCGACAAAGCCCATAGCGAACAACACCAACTGCGCGGCGACCTCGCGAACGGTACCGTCGATCTCGACCAGGCGGCCGTCTCGGAACTCGACGTCGACCAGGCGCAATGCGCGCACCTTGCCCTCGCCGTCACCAAGGAAGGCTTGGGTCGATACCGCATACACCCGCTCGCCGCCCTCCTCGTGCGCTGAGGACACTCGGAAGGTCATCGGATAAGTCGGCCACGGCTGACCGGCTGGCCGCTGCTCGGGTGGCTCGGGCATGATCTCCAACTGGGTGACCGACGCAGCGCCTTGACGCAGCGCGGTGCCCAGGCAGTCGGCCCCGGTGTCGCCGCCGCCAATGATCACCACGTGCTTGCCGGCGGCGGTGATCTGGTCCGGAACGTCCTGGCCCACACTTGCTCGATTGCCCTGCGGGAGGTACTCCATCGCCTGATGGATCCCTGCCAACTCACGACCGCTGACCCCGAGCTCGCGAGCGGTCGTCGAGCCGATTGCCAACACCACGGCGTCATACCGATCACGCAATTGGTCACCGGTGATGTCGACGCCGACCTCAACTCCCGGCCGGAAGATCGTGCCCTCGCGCCGCATTTGATCCAGGCGTCGATCCAGGTGGTGTTTCTCCATCTTGAACTCGGGAATTCCGTAACGAAGCAGGCCACCCAGCTTGTCGTCGCGCTCATAGATCGCAACGGTGTGGCCGGCGCGGGTCAGTTGCTGCGCCACCGTCAGGCCGGCCGGTCCGGAGCCGATCACCGCCACGGTCTTGCCCGAGAGCCACTCCGGCGGTTGCGGCCGCACCAGGCCCGACTCCCAGGCTCGATCGATGATGCTTACCTCAACGCCCTTGATGGTCACCGGATCCTGGTTGATGCCCAGGACGCACGCCGTCTCACACGGCGCCGGGCAAAGCCGACCAGTGAACTCCGGGAAGTTGTTGGTCAGGTGCAGCCGGTCAATGGCGCTTTCCCAGTCGTCTCGCCACACCAGGTCGTTCCACTCCGGAATGATGTTGCCCAGCGGGCACCCCTGGTGGCAAAACGGTATGCCGCAGTCCATACATCGCCCGGCTTGCTCGGTGATGATCGGCAGCAATGCGCGGCCCGCGCCACCGGGATAGACCTCCTGCCAGTCCCGCAGTCGATCCTCAACCGGGCGGCGTTCAGCGACCATGCGGCCACGTTTGAGAAAGCCTTTGGGGTCAGCCATGAAGCACCTCCATGATGCGTGTGTCCGCTTCGTCACTACTCAGCCCGTCGGCCAGCGCAGCCGCTTTCGCTTCGAGGACTCTGCGATAGTCGGTCGGGATGACCACCGTGAAACGGTTGATCACCGACGGCCAGTCGGCTAACAAGGCATGCGCCACCGGAGACTCGGTCTCGTCCAGGTGTCGGCGGACCAGCTGCGCCAACTCGTCAGCCTGCTGAGCGGTAGGCGCGGAGAGTTCCACCAGTTCCGGGTTGATCCGACCCCGGTCCAGATCCAGCACGAAGGCATAGCCGCCGGACATACCGGCTGCGAAGTTTCGGCCGGTCGGACCGAGCACGACGACGCGTCCGCCGGTCATGTACTCGCAGCCGTGGTCACCGACCCCCTCCACCACCGCGGTCACCCCGGAGTTGCGAACACAGAATCGCTCCCCCACCTGGCCCCGCAACAGAATCTCTCCGCCGGTCGCACCATAACCGATGACGTTGCCGGCGATGATCTGCTGACTGGCGTCGAAGCTGGCCGACCGATCCGGTCGCACCACAATCCGGCCGCCCGAGAGCCCCTTGCCGACATAGTCGTTGGCATCGCCCTCCAAACGCATGGTGATGCCGCGAGGTACGAACGCCCCGAATGACTGCCCGGCGGACCCCACGAAGGTAATGTCGATAGTTCCGTCCGGCAACCCGGCGGAGGCGTAGCGTTTGGTCACTTCGTGTCCGAGCATGGTGCCGACTGTGCGATTGACATTGCGCACCGGCAGCCGAAGCTCGACAGCTTCCGCGCGGGACAGCGCCGGTTCGGACAACTCGATCAGGAGGTTGTCGAGTGCTTTGTCCAGGCCGTGGTTCTGGGTGGTGGTGTTACGCAGCGCCTGTCCGGCAGGGACCTCCGGGACGAACAAGATCGGCGTCAGATCGAGACCATGGGCCTTCCAGTGGTCGATTGCTTGCGCGACATCGAGGGCCTGCACCTGCCCGACCGCCTCGGCGAGAGTGCGGAACCCCGACGCGGCAAGCAGTTCGCGGACCTCTTCGGCGATGTATTCGAAGAAGGTGACCACGAACTCCGGCCGACCGGTAAAGCGTTCACGTAAGACCGGGTTCTGGGTGGCGACGCCGACCGGGCAGGTATCGAGATGGCAAACCCGCATCATGATGCAGCCCGAGACGACCAGTGGTGCCGAAGCGAACCCGAACTCCTCCGCCCCCAGCAGCGCGGCGATCATTACGTCGCGACCGGTCTTGAGCTGGCCGTCGGCCTGCACCACGATGCGATCACGCAATCCATTCACCAGGAGAGTCTGCTGAGTCTCCGCGAGCCCCAGTTCCCATGGCCCACCGGCGTGTTTCAACGAAGTCAGCGGCGATGCCCCGGTGCCGCCGTCGTGGCCGGAGATCAACACCACGTCGGCATGTGCTTTCGATACCCCCGCCGCGACGGTTCCGACGCCCACCTCGGAGACAAGCTTGACATGCACCCGGGCGCTCGGATTGGCGTTCTTGAGGTCGTGGACCAGCTGGGCCAGATCCTCGATCGAGTAGATGTCGTGATGTGGCGGCGGGGAGATCAGGCCCACCCCTGGGGTCGAGTGCCGGGTCTTGGCCACCCACGGGTACACCTTGTTGCCGGGCAGCTGGCCACCTTCGCCCGGCTTGGCGCCTTGCGCCATCTTGATCTGGATGTCGTCGGAGTTCGTCAGATACTCCGCGGTGACCCCGAATCGCCCGGACGCCACCTGTTTGATCGCCGAACGACGCTGCGGATCGTGTAGCCGATCGGCGTCCTCACCGCCCTCACCGGTGTTGGACTTCGCGCCCAGCCGATTCATTGCCACGGCGAGCGTCTCGTGGGCTTCCTGACTGATCGACCCGTAGGACATCGCCCCGGTCGAGAATCGCTTGACGATCTCGGACACCGGCTCCACCTCGTCGATGCGAACCGGAGTCCGACCGATCGCCGAGGCATCCTTGAAGGCGAACAAGCCGCGCAAGGTCATCAACCGCTGCGATTGCTCGTTGACGTGCCCGGTGTATTGCTTGAACACGTCGTAGCGTTGATTTCTGGTGGAGTGTTGCAACCGGAACACGGTCTCGGGGTCGAACAGGTGAGGTTCCCCGTCGCGTCGCCATTGATACTCACCTCCGGTCGCCAACTCGCGGTGCGCCGGGGCGATGCCGCCTCGAGGGTACGCCGTGGCATGACGCTGCGCAGTCTCCTCGGCGATCATGTCGATGCCGATGCCACCCAACCGCGACGTGGTGCCGGTGAAGTACTTGTCGACAACGGCCTGCGATAAGCCAATCGCCTCGAAGATCTGAGCCCCCGTGTACGAGGCGACGGTGGACACCCCCATCTTCGACATCACCTTGAGCACGCCCTTGCCGAGCGCCTTGATGAGGTTGGCCACCGCTTGCGCGGGGTCAACCTGAACGTAGAAGCCCTCTCGCGCCAGGTCTTCCACCGACTCCATGGCGAGGTATGGATTGACCGCAGCGGCACCGTATCCGATCAGGAGGGCCACGTGATGCACCTCGTGCACGTCGCCGGCCTCGATCAGGAGGCCAACCTGGCTTCGCGTCTTCTCTCGAACCAGATGATGATGTACGGCGCCGGTCAGCAACAGCGACGGGATCGGGGCAAGCTCGGCGGTCGAGTGACGATCCGACAGCACGATGATCCGCGCACCGTCGGCGATCGCGTTGGAGACTTCGGCACAGATCTCGTCGAGACGAGCGGCCATCGCGTCGCCGCCACCCTCAACGTCGTAGAGCCCTCGCGAGACATGGGTGACAAAACCGGGCATGTCGCCGTCGCGATTGATGTGCCGGATTTTGGCCAACGTGTCGTTGTCAATTACCGGGAACGGCAACACCAGCTGTCGACATGAGGCCGGCGTCGGATTCAGCAAGTTGGCCTCGGGCCCGATCGAGCCCTGCAGCGAGGTCACCAGCTCTTCGCGGATCGCATCCAACGGCGGGTTGGTGACCTGGGCGAACAGCTGGCTGAAATAGTCGAACAAGAGTCGTGGCTTCGCCGAGAGGGCCGCAATCGGCGTATCCGTGCCCATGGATCCCAGCGGCTCGCCCCCAGTGTTCGCCATCGGGCTCAAGATCACGCGTAGCTCTTCTTCGGTGTAGCCAAAGATCTGTTGCCGTCGAGTCACCGACGCGTGCGTGTGCACGATGTGCTCGCGTTGCGGGACGTCGTCGAGGTTCATCAGGCCGGCATGCAGCCACTCGCCATAGGGATGTTCCGACGCTAGCTCGCTCTTGACCTCCTCGTCCTCGATGATCCGATGTTCATCGGTGTCGACCAGGAACATCCGACCGGGCTGTAGCCGACCCTTACGAATGATGGTGCTCGGATCAAGGTCGAGCACCCCGACTTCCGACGCAAGCACGACCAACCCGTCGTCGGTGACCCAGTACCGAGAGGGACGCAGCCCGTTGCGGTCCAAGACCGCGCCGATCTGGGTGCCGTCGGTGAATACCACGCACGCCGGTCCGTCCCAGGGTTCCATCACGGCGGCGTGAAACTCGTAGAAGGCACGCCGCGCTTGATCCATCTCCTGATGGTTCTCCCATGCTTCGGGGATCATCATCAGCACCGCATGCGGCAGCGAGCGGCCGGCCACGTGCAGGAGTTCGAGTACCTCGTCGAAGGATGCCGAATCGGAGGCCCCAGGGGTGCAGATGGGGTACAGACGCTCCATGTCGCCGGGGATGAGATCCGAACTCAGCAACGCCTCCCGTGCGCGCATCCAGTTGCGGTTGCCCATCACCGTGTTGATTTCGCCGTTGTGCGCGATGAATCGGAACGGGTGCGATAGCGGCCAACTCGGGAAGGTGTTGGTGGAGAATCTCGAGTGAACCACCGCAAGCGCGCTCGCCACTCGCTCATCGACCAGATCCGGGAAGAACTGATCCAGCTGACCTGTGGTGAGCATGCCCTTGTAGCAGATCGTGCGGGAGGACAGGGACGGAAAGTACACATCTGTTTCGCGCTCGGCCCGCTTGCGAAGGCAGAACGCGAGACGCTCCAGGGCCATGCCGGCCACCCGCGAGCCGGCGCCGGCAACGAACAGCTGAGTGAACCTCGGCATGGAAGCGCGCGCGGTGGCGCCCAGCGACTCCGGGTTGACCGGCACGTCCCGCCAGCCGAGCACCGATATCTGCTCCTCGGCGGCTATCTCCTCGATCCGCTGCTTGGTCTTCTCCACTGCCTCCGGTTCGCCCGGCAGAAACGCGATGCCAACCGCGTAGCTGTTACGCGACGGCAGGTCGAAGTCGACAACCTCGCGCAAGAAGGCGTCCGGCACCTGCATCAGGATTCCCGCACCGTCGCCCGAGTTCACCTCGGCACCGGCCGCGCCGCGGTGATCAAGGTTGCGTAGTGCGGTGAGCGCTCGGGCCACGATGTCGTGGCTTGCCTCTCCAGTCAGGGTGGCGACGAAGGCAACACCACAGGCGTCGCGTTCGTGGCGAGGGTCATAGAGCCCCTGAGCCGGCGGGAAGGCATGCATGGGTTTCTCCGTCGAAGTCGGGCCTCGGATGGCTGAGTGATCGTTCGGGTCAATCGGTCGGGCCGATGGTTGACCTCAGCATCCAGATGAGTCCACACGAAGTGGCCATCTACGAGGGCAAGCTGTTCATAGCAAGGTCTGTGGTGGCAAAGGGTTGACACGGGCAGGCCGCGGCCGGCCCGGGGACGCCGTTGGCCCTGGTGGAGGTTCAGATTATCATCGCCTCGAACCGGACCGCCGCCATCAAGCGCCGGGCTGAGACACCTCCGGCACCGGCTCGTCGACATAGACCGAGCTTTCCCGGCCGGGATGGTGGCGGCCCGACCACACAAAGGCGGCCACGGCCACCGCGAACAACACGATCGAGGTCCACACGTTCAGCCGCAGACCCAGCACATCATTCATCTGCACGTCGTCGATGCGGAGATATTCGATCCAGCCGCGCCCCAAGGTATAGCTGATGACGTAGAGCGCCAGCACCCGACCGTGGCCCAGCCGAAACCGCCGATCCGCCCACATCACGACGGCGAACGCGGCCAGGTTCCAGAGGAATTCGTAGAGGAACGTCGGGTGGAAGGTAGCGAAGTCCTCGAACCCGAAAGGCCGCCGATCGGGGTCGATGCGCAAACCCCACGGCAGATCGGTGGGTCGTCCGAAGAGTTCCTGATTGACCCAGTTTCCCCAGCGCCCGATGGCCTGGGCCACCAGCACACCCGGCGCCAGGGCGTCCAACATTGGCAGCAGCCGGATCCCGCGTCGGCGCACGGCGATCGCGACACCCAGTGCTCCCAGCGCAATCGCACCCCAGATACCGAGTCCGCCCCGCCAGACGTACAGCGCAGTGATCGGATCGCGACCCTCCCCGAAGTAGAGCCGATAGTCGGTGATCACGTGATAGAGCCGGCCACCGACCAGTCCGAATGGAACCGCCCAGATCGCTATATCACTCACCTCGCCCGGGCTCCCGCCTCGTGCGACCCACCGGCGCTCGCCCAGCCAGATCGCGAAGATGACGCCGGCAATGATGCACAACGCATAACCCCGAATCGGGACCGGCCCCAGATGCCACACCCCCTGTGCTGGGCTCGGGATGGTTAGCGGAAGGCCAAACGAGATTGCGGTGAACATGGATTCCTCACTTGCCGGCCGCCGCACGGAGCAGCGTCTCGATGTCGTCGGAGAACTGCCGGGCGGACGTTCCCTGGGTCCATACGATAGGGGCTCGGTCGGTGTGGTCGATACCAATAACCGGTGTGCCGTGCTCGACCTCGTACCCGCCACTGGGCAGCGGGCGGCCCTTCTCGACGAAGACCCTCAGCGAGGCGGCCACTGTTCGAATCTCGGCCGACGAACCAGTCAGGCCGATGAAGGCGGGATTCAGGCGATCAAGATACTTCCGCAGCACCGACTCATCATCGCGAGCCGGGTCGGTGGTCACCAACACCACAGCCACTTGCCCGCGCTGGTTCGGCTCCAGGCTGGTCAGCGCCGCAGCAAGCGACGACATCACGATCGAGCAGATGTCCGGACAGTTGGTATAGCCGAAGAAGACCAGGGTAAGCGGCTTGTTGGTGGAGGCGACCAACGAGTACGGCGCGCCGGTGGTATCTCGCAGTGCCTGCTCGGACACATCGTACGGTTCGGCGAGCAACGCACCGTGGTAGCCGTCGTCGGTAAGCACCCGCACATCCGCGGGCAACGAGTCGGCCGCGCTATGGTCCCGGGCTGCACAACCGGTCAGTGCCAACATCG
>JBOFLH010000127.1:0-7425 GCA_051657765.1 Nocardioides sp.
TCGGTTCGTTGAGCACCACCACCCAAGGAGAAAATCACGTGAAGAGCGCAGTCGAGACCCTGAGTCCGACCCGTGCCAAGCTCACCGTCGAGGTGCCGTTTGAGGAGTTGCGGCCGGCCCTGGACGCGGCGTACAAGAAGATCGCCCAGCAGATCAACATCCCCGGATTTCGCCGGGGCAAGGTGCCGCCGATGGTGATCGACCGACAGATCGGCCGTGGCGCGGTGCTGGACGAGGCGATCAACGAGGCGCTGCCGCAGAAGTACGTCGAGGCGTTGCGAGAGAACTCGCTCGAGCCACTCGCGCAGCCCGACATCGAGGTCACCAAGTTCGAGGACAACCAGGCGCTCGAATTTACCGCCGAGGTCGATGTCAAGCCGGAGATCACCTTGCCGGCCTACGATGCGTTGACCGCTCAGGTCGACGACATCGTCATCACCGACGCCGAGGTAGACGAACAGGTCGACGCGCTCCGGCAGCGGTTCGGCACATTGACCGACGTCGAGCGCCCTGCCGGCGACGGCGACTTCGTGGTCATCGACCTCACCGCAACCCAAGACGGTTCGGCTGTTGAGGGCGCCGAGCTGACCGGCATGTCCTATCAGGTCGGTCGGGGTGGCATGCTGGACGGGCTGGACCAGGCACTGGTAGGGATGGGCGCTGGTGAGCAAGCGACCTTCTCGTCCGAATTGGTGGGCGGCGACCTGGTCGGTGAGGCCGTCGAGGTGTCGGTGACGGTGAGTTCGGTCCAGGAACAGGAACTGCCCGCCTACGACGACGAGTTCGCGCAGACCGCGTCCGAGTTCGACACCGCCGAGGAGTTGACTGGCGACATTCGCGAGCGACTCGGCCGTGGCAAGCGCCTCGAACAAGCGGCCTCCGCGCGCGACGCCGTCTTGGAGTCGCTGCTCGGCCGGGTGGAGGTTCCGCTCCCGGAGGCGATCGTGGCCGAGGAGTTGACGGCTCGCCGCGAATCGTTCGAGCAGCAGCTTGCCTATGCCGGCATGACGATGGCGACGTACCTGGCCGACGAGAGCCAGACCATCGAAGACTTCGAAGCAGACCTGGAGCGTCGGGTCCGCGACGCGGTAACCGCCCAGTTCGTGCTCGACGAGATTGTCAAGGCAGAGGAACTTCAGGTCGATCAAGCTGAGCTATCGCAGCATCTGGTTCGCCGGGCGCAGCAGGCCGGCCAGGACCCACAGGAGTTCGCCAATCACATGTTCGAACACAATCACATTCCGGAGCTGGTGCAGGAGATTCTGCGTGGTAAGGCACTAGCGCGTCTCGTGGAGTCCGCAGTGGTGACCGATGCCTCGGGCGCGGTGCTGGATCTGGCCAACCTGCGACCCGATGGCACCATTGCGCCGCCCGCATCCGCAGCGGTCGAAGAGACCGAGGAAGGCCGGGCACTCGCCGAGGCTTAGGTTTCGCCCCAGGGTCGGCGATCCTCCGAGCTGGACGTCTTGGGCGGCCCAATTTCGAGAGTTCGGACTCTTGGCCGCATCGCAGCTGACCCCGATCCGGTACGCCGACCAGGGGTGTTCGTTGTCGATCCCTGTGTGGGTGTTCCGGTGACCGAGTCGCAAATCTGCTCTCCGCGAACAGTGCGTGCCAACCCGTGGAGTTGGCCGAGGTTCGGGCTAGGGTCACTGACGTGAACTCGAACCCATCCCTAGACCGCCCGGTCATGAACGGCGGCGTGCCCACCTACGGCCTCGACGACCACATCTACCAACGGCTGCTCAAGGAACGCATCGTGTTCCTCGGCTCGGAGGTCCGTGACCAGAACGCGAACGCCATCTGTGCCCAGCTATTGCTCCTGTCGGCGGAGGATCCCGAGGCCGACATCTTTTTGCACATCAATTCGCCGGGCGGCTCGGTGGATGCCGGGATGGCGATCTACGACACGATGAACTACATCCCCAATGACGTCGGCACGGTCGGGATGGGCTTGGCGGCATCGATGGGTCAGTTCCTGTTGTGCGCGGGCACCAAGGGCAAGCGCTTCGCCTTGCCTCACGCGCGCATCATGATGCACCAGCCGTCGTCAGGCATGGGCGGCTCGGCTTCGGATATCAAGATTCAGGCCCAGCAATCGCTGCACATCAAGAAGGTGTTGTTGGAGCTGATCGCCGAGCACACCGGCCAATCCCTGGATCAGGTGATCAATGACGCCGATCGCGACCGCTGGTTCACCGCTCAGCAGGCCCAGGAGTACGGCTTCATCGATCAAGTCATCAAGTCATCTCGCGAGGCGTCGACCGACGCGCGTTCCGGCAAGCAGAAGGACTGAACGGCATGAACTACTACATCCCGCAGTGGGAGGAACGCACGTCGTACGGCGTGCGCCGGATCGACCCCTACGCGAAGTTGTTCGAAGAGCGGATCATCTATCTCGGTACGCCCATCTCCGACGACGTCGCCAACGCGATCATTGCCCAGTTGTTGTGCCTGCAATCGATGAATCCCGACCAGGACATCAGCATTTACATCAACTCGCCGGGTGGCTCCTTCACCGCGCTGACCGCGATCTACGACACGATGCGCTTCATCAAGCCCGACGTGCAGACGGTGTGCATCGGCCAGGCCGCTTCGGCGGCGGCGATCCTGCTGGGCGCCGGGACGAAGGGAAAGCGGCGTGCGCTGCCCAACAGTCGGATCATGATCCACCAGCCCTACACTGAAGGTACTTTCGGTCAGACCTCGGATATCGAGATCCAGGCCAATGAGATTTTGCGGATGCGGGAGTTGCTGGAGAAAATGATCTCCGATCACAGTGGTCGAGACATCGATCAGGTGTCGATGGACATCGAACGTGACAAGATTCTCACCGCGGAAGCCGCCGTCGAGTACGGCTTGATCGACTCGATCTTGGAGTCGCTCAAGGTTCCCGCACTTGTCTAGCCGCCAGGCTGCTAGTTTCGTAGGAACTGGCCGCACCACCTCGCTCGTGTCGCCCTCGTGTCTTCGAGGTTTCGGGGGACGCCACGGGGTACCGTCAAACATCTGAGTTGGCACTCTCGGGCGAGTAGTCCGACGTACTGTCCAAGGTTTAGGATCCGGAGGAAGCGCCCGTGGCACGCATCGGTGACGGAGGTGATCTGCTCAAGTGCTCGTTCTGCGGAAAGAGCCAGAAGCAGGTCAAGAAGTTGATCGCGGGCCCTGGGGTCTACATCTGCGACGAGTGCATCGATCTCTGCAACGAGATCATCGAGGAGGAACTCAGCGAGGGTGCCGAGGTCAGCCTGGAGGAGCTGCCCAAACCGCGCGAGATCTTCGACTTCCTGAACGCCTACGTCATCGGCCAGGAGCAGGCCAAGAAGTCATTGGCCGTGGCGGTCTACAACCACTACAAGCGCGTCCAGGCCGGCCTCCAGACCATCGCCGGCAAGCATGCCAAGGAGGAGGCGGTCGAGGTTGCCAAGTCGAACATCTTGCTCATTGGGCCGACCGGGTGCGGGAAAACCTATCTCGCGCAGACCCTGGCGCGAATGCTCAATGTTCCTTTTGCTATTGCTGACGCCACGGCACTGACTGAAGCCGGCTACGTCGGTGAAGATGTGGAGAACATTCTGCTCAAGCTGATCCAAGCCGCCGACTATGATGTCAAGAAGGCTGAGACCGGGATTATCTATATCGATGAGATCGACAAGGTCGCTCGGAAAGCCGAGAATCCTTCGATCACCCGGGATGTCTCGGGCGAAGGCGTTCAGCAGGCGTTGCTGAAGATTCTGGAGGGCACTACCGCCTCGGTGCCACCGCAAGGCGGTCGCAAGCATCCGCACCAGGAGTTCATCCAGATCGACACCACCAACGTGCTGTTCGTGGTGGGCGGCGCGTTCGCCGGCCTGGAGCACATCGTGGAGCAGCGAGTCGGCAAGAAGACGCTCGGCTTCACCGCCGAGGTCCGCGGCGCTGCCGAGCGAGAGGGCGAGGATCTGCTTGCACTGGTCCGACCCGAGGATCTGACCAAGTACGGCTTGATCCCGGAGTTCATTGGTCGGCTGCCGTTGATAGCCAGTGTCAGCAAGCTCGACGTCCCCGCTCTGGTTCAGATTCTCACCGAGCCCCGCAACGCCTTGGTCAAGCAGTACCAGAAGTTGTTCGAGTTGGACGGGGTCGAATTGGAGTTCTCGACCGATGCTATCGACGCAATCGCCGAAAAAGCCCTGGAAAGAGGCACCGGAGCCAGAGGTTTGCGTGCGATTATCGAGGAAGTACTATTGCAGGTCATGTATGACGTCCCCTCGCGCAGTGACATCGCCAGAGTGCTGGTGACCGGTGACGCGGTTGCCGAGGGCGCGATTCCCACGCTGATTCCCCGAGACCAGGAAGCGAAGAAGAAAAAGTCCGCCTGAGCAGTCGGGCACGGCTCTAGTTACTTCGGGTCATTTCGTCGCGAGTGGTTGGATTTCGCGCGCCGGGCGGCGAGACTGGATACGTCCTGTAACTTCGGAAAGGTATGTCTGTGAATCGCGAGCATCGACGGCCGCTTCTGGCGTTCGTCCTGGTCTCCCTCCTCTGCACGCTGGTGGTGGGAAACTCGGTCACACTCGCGTCCGGATCGGATCGTGGTTTCATCGGAAACCTCCGCGCGGTGGTGGCCGGCCAGGTGAGCAGTCGCGCGCCCTCTGCCGATCCGGAGAACCCAACCGGCGGCGCGTCGAGCACGTCTGGGGACGGTGCGACGCTCGCTGCCTCGTCGCCTGGCAGCACCGCTGATCCTTCGAGGACTGGGAAGGTCGTGGGGTCTGCCGCAGCCAATCCCAGCTCCGGGACAGGTGGCGACAGTAGTGCGCGGCCCGGCATCGGCGGAACCCCGAGCTATTCACCGAGTGCGCTAGCGACTCCGACACCCCCGGCGTCGTCCCCGACCAGTTCCGAGTCGCCGTCCGCGGAGCCCAGCTCGTCGGAGTCACCGAGCCCGAGCACCGACCCGAGCGCCAGTCCCAGCGAGGAGACCACCCCGGATAGCGGCCAGTCGCTGCTCAACGACATTACCGCGACACCGGACCCAGACTCTCAGGACGAGGTGGATGGTGTGCCGAACTTCAGCAACGACGAGAGCGACCGCACTGGCCTGGATGAACCCGTCACAAGCGCGCTGAACTAGTCCGCCTCCTAGGGCCCAGCCTGATCCCCGCCGACACCTCACCCCATACCGGGCGAAGCGTCACAACGACCGCCGCGTGCGGTCACAGGTGCGCGGAGACCACCAGAGAGTCACCCGCGACGAGATCGAGAGCGCCGACGATCTTGCCGACCGATCGCAGGTCGGCTTCGACGAGAGCGACCTGTGCCAGGACCTCCGCTGGGCCGGTGATGACAGCCGAGGTGATCTCGGTGCGCATGGACACCTGTGATTCGGACTTCGCGCCACGGAGGCCACCGAGCACGCCGGCCACCACCTCAAGCAAGGTGGGGTCTCCCGCGATGGCACTCTGCGGGGTCGGCCACGAGGCGTGATGAATCGAGCCCGACTGCCACCAGGACCACACCTCCTCGGTGACATAGGGCATGAATGGAGCAAACAGTCGCAGCTGCACGTGTACGGCGTACGCCAATGCCGCCCGTGCCGATGCCCGCTCCGGAGTGTTCTCCTCGCGGTAGGCCCGCTCCTTGACCAGCTCCAGGTAGTCATCACAGAACGCCCAGAAGAAGCGCTCGGCAGCCTCCAGCGCGGTGGTGTAGTCGTAGGCGTCGAACGCGCTGGTCGCCCCGGTGATGACCTGATCGAGGCTGACCACCAAGGCTCGATCCACCGGCTCACCGACCGCGGCGAGGTCGAGGTCGGTCGCGCCCACCGATCCCAGCACGAACTTGGCGGCGTTCAGGAGTTTCATGGCCAGCCGCCGGCCGACCTTCATCTGGGTCTCGTCGAACGGCGAGTCCAACCCCGGACGAGCCATCGCCGCGCGCCAGCGCACGGCGTCAGCGCCGTACTTGTCCAGAATGTCGGTCGGGACGACCACGTTGCCCTTGGACTTGCTCATCTTCTTGCGGTCCGGGTCGACCACGAATCCCGAGAGCAGGGCATGGGACCACGGCGCGACCTCGTTCTCGAAGTGCGCGCGCACCACCCGAGAAAACAGCCAGGTCCGGATAATGTCGTGAGCCTGGGTGCACAGATCCATCGGGAACACCCGTTGCCACAGGTCGTCGTCGGCTCCCCAGCCGCCGGCGATGTGCGGAGTCAACGACGACGTCGCCCAGGTGTCCATTACATCCGGGTCACCGATGAAACCGCCCGGTCGGCCGCGTTGGCTGTTGGTGAAGCCGCGTGGCGCGTCGGTGGACGGATCGACAGGCAACTCGGCCTCGGACGGCATCAGCGGGTGTGCATAGTCCGGTTCACCGTCGGCATCGAGCGGGTACCAGACCGGGAACGGGATGCCGAAGAACCGCTGCCGGGAAATCAGCCAGTCACCATTGAGGCCACCGACCCAATTGTCGAATCGGTGTTGCATGTAGGCCGGTACCCAGGTGACTTCCGCGCCCCGGTCGAGCATCTCGGCGCGGATCGCGGTGTCGCGGCCGCCGTTACGGAGGTACCACTGACGAGTCGCCACGATCTCCAGGGGCTTGTCACCCTTTTCGTAGAAGTTGGTCATCCGCGTGGTCGGCGTCGGCTCGCCGATCAGGTCACCGCTCGATCGCAGCAGCTGCACCATTGCCTCACGACCACTGAACACCGTCTTGCCCTGCAAAGCGGCATAGGCAGCTGCCGCGGCCGGCGTACTCAACCAGTCCGGTGTCTCGCGGGCGAATCGACCATCGCGACCGATCACCGTGCGCACCGGTAGTTGCAGCTCCCGCCACCAGGTGACGTCGGTGGGGTCGCCGAAGGTACAACACATAGCGATGCCGGCCCCTTTGTCCGGTTCGGCCGCAGCATGCGCCAGCACCGGAATCTCAACACCGAACACTGGGCTGGTCACCGTAGTGCCGAACAACGACCGGTAGCGCTCGTCGTCGGGGTGTGCGATGAGAGCGACCACGCTGGCGATGAGTTCGGGACGGGTGGTCTCAATCTGTACCGGCGATCCGCCTGCTCGATGGAAGCTGACCCGGTGATAGGAACCGGCATACTCACGAGCCTCCAGCTCGGCTTGGGCGACCGCCGTCTGGAACGTCACGTCCCACAGCGTGGGCGCGTCCTGCAGATACGCCTCGCCGCGGGCGTAGTTGCGGAGGAAGGCTCGCTGGCTGACCGATTGCGCGGTAGCGCCGATAGTTGTGTAAGTCGTGTCCCAGTCGACGGAAAGGCCGAGAGTACGCCACAGCGACTCGAAGACTTTCTCGTCCTCGACCACCAGCCGTTCACACAGCTCGACGAAGTTGGGCCGGCTGATCGGGATCTGGCGCTTGGGATCCGGCTTGACGGGCGGGTTGAAGGCCGGGTCATACGGCATGGACGGGTCA
>JBOFLH010000128.1:0-1361 GCA_051657765.1 Nocardioides sp.
GGCACCATCACCATCCGCGGAGTCCGAAGGGTTCCGGTGACACGACGAGCGCCCCAGCTGTTCAGGCCGAGCGCGAAGGTCTCGCCCCCGAGGTACTCGTATTCGGAGAACAAGTGCTCCCCTGGCTCGACTGCCAGCCCGAAGGCCAGCCACTCGCGCTCAGGTTCTGCAGCGACTGCAAAGCACAACAAGCCGGGATTCGCGATGAAGTTCCCGCCATGGTGGTCGAGGTCGGCATTGACGCTGATCTGGCCGTACTCGAAGGGCTGGAACACCTGTCGCGCATGCGAATTGGGCTCGGGGCAGAAGACCCGACGGAAGGTTGTCGGGCTGCCTGTCGAATAGGCGCGTGGGCCGGTCTGCCCCTTGTCATTGAAGTGCTTGGTCAGCGCGAAGTGCTCCTTGAAACCGGAGCTTGGGATCGCGTCAAAGAAGCGGATGGCGTCGACCTCGCCGTCGCCGTGCACCTCGGAGTGGAACTCGGCGTGACCGGGGTAGACGTCCAGGTGGTAACGCTTCGTCCATAGGGTGCTCTTCGCTGACCAGCTCAATCGTTCGCACCCGTGATGCTCAGTGACGCCATCCCAGGTCGTCGACCCGCTGAGGTCGAACGCGCTCATGGTGTCGATGCTGACCTCGGGACGCAGCGGCTGGCACCAAGTCGGCAGATCGAGCCAGAACCATTGGCTCTCCGGGTCTGCCCGGACCCGGAATCCGGGACGATCGATCACCACCTCGCCGGCCATATGCCTGCCCCTTTCGCGGTCATGGCTGTCGCCAAGACACGCCGCCGACGAGCCCTCGACGGGCCGCAGTCGGCCCGATCCGGCGCACGGTAGCATCGCCGCCATGGGGGACGAGCCGCGCAATGCTGCTGCGCTGGACACGACTCGCGGCCCTTCCCGGATCCTGATCACCGGAGGAGCCGGACTGCTGGGCACCGGCGTTGTCGACATTCTGCGAGCCCGTGGTCTCGCGGTCGCGATCCTTGATGACGGGAGCGGCAGAACCCACGACCGCCTCGACCAACTGGACTCGGATCCGCTGGTCCGGGTTCATCGCGTGGATCTTCGCGACGTACCTGCAGTCGCCGCAGTCTGCCGAGACGAGCGTCCGTCAGTCGTTGTGCACCTTGCGGGCCGCCACTTCATCCCGTACTGCAACACGCACCCCGACGAAACCTGGGAGGTCAACGTCGACGGCACCAGGAACCTCCTGGCCGCACTTGCCCCGCATCCGCTGCGGCATCTGCTGTTCGCCTCGACAGCCGACGTCTATCGCCCGGCGGCAGCGGCCCATCGCGAGGACCACACGCTCGAGTCCCCAACGATCTACGGCCGGTCGAAGCTGGCCGCAGAGCA
>JBOFLH010000129.1:0-3602 GCA_051657765.1 Nocardioides sp.
AGGACACCCCGGTGATCTTGCGCTCCGGGCAGTGCACCACCGCTCCCGCACGACAGCTCGGACACTGCCCACAGCTGCCGCCGAACCAGCCGACCACCACCCGCTCGCCCACCTGACGATGCGAGACGCCGGCACCCACCTCGGCGATCACGCCGGCAATCTCGTGGCCGGGGGTGATCGGAAAGCCGTAGGCGCTGCGACGAGCGGTCGCCGTACCGAGGTCGGCATGGCACAGCCCGGAGGCCAGGACGGTTACCCGAACCCAGCCGGGGTCCAGGTCACCGTGGCCTCGCCGGCCCACCTGAAGTTCGGCACCGGGCTGCGGAATCACGAGGGCGGTGAAACTCGTGCCCGGCGAACTCGGGTGCCGAGCCTGGCCGGCGCGCTGGTGGCGAGCCCGCGAGGACGCCATCGGCGTCAGGCGGCCGACGCGGGCTTGGCCGCCAGCACGTCGCCCAGGTGAAACTCCGGTTCCGCGGCCAGGAGTTCATCGGCCCGGCCCGTCAACGCCGCTGGGACCTGGCCGTTGAGGTGTTCCTGACGGCCGGACTCGTCCGGATTGGTGTCGACGATCCAGAAGGTGGCCGGCGCGGTTCGATAGGCGATCCACGTCGTGGTTCCGGGCTCTGCCTCAACCAGCGGCAGCGCACCGGCGATGAACGACGCCAGCGCCTCCTCGGCACCGGGTTTGGCTAGTAGCTTCACGAGTACTCCTACGCTCACGACGCATCCCTTCGTTCGGTTGTGTTTGGATAGCTCCATCCTGAGCCGCGGCGGCGCCAGGCACCAGCGGCTAGAACGCCACGTTTGATACCGTTCACGCCATGCGAGTCGCTTTGGTGGTCGCACCCGGCTACTTGCCGTCTGCCTTGGCCACCATGCTGGACGTGCTCCGCGTCGGAGCCGAGTTCGCGCCGGCCGAGCAAGCACTCGCGGTCGACGTGCTGGGTGCGAGCGCACACGTTCGCTCGCAGTCGTCGCTCAGTTGCCGGGCCGACGGCAACCTGGCCGACGTTGCCGCCTTTGACACCATCACAGTGATCGGATCGGCGGCACGGACCATGCCTGCCCTCGACGCCGAGCTGCGAACCACCGCCGTTCGCAAGATCACCCGGGCATTGACCGGTGTGCCGGCGACAACCTTGGTCGCGGCAGCCTGCACGGGCACCTTCGTACTGGCCGAAGCCGGACTCCTGGACGGGTACCGTGCGACCACCTCCTGGTGGCTGGCACCACAGTTCAGCCAGCGCTACCCCAGAGTGGAGCTGGACGACAGCGCGATGGTGATCCCCGATCGCAACCGCATGACCGCCGGCGCCGCGCTTGCCCATATCGATCTGGCTCTCGCGCTCGTCCGGCGCGCCAGCGCTGTCGCCGCCGAACAGACAGCACGCTTCCTGCTGATAGACGAGCGACCCTCGCAGGGAATCTACGCGGCGATCGACCAACTCGCGGTCTCCGATCCGAGTGCGCTCGCGTTCGAACGCGAGGTCCGGCGCCGCCTGTCCGAGCCGTTGGAACTGAGCAAACTCGCGGTGGCGATCGGGACCAGCCGCCGGACCCTCGATCGCAAGGTACGCCGTGCCTTCGGCAGCAGCCCCCTACAGGTGGTTCGCCAACTCCGCTGCGAACAAGCCCGACACCTACACGCGACGACAACGCTCAGCATGGAGCAGATCGCACGCGCGGTCGGCTATCAGCACTCCTCGACGGTGCGCGCGTTGCTGAACGCCGGCCGACTGAGCAGGTAGGATACGCCGCCCGGAGAACACGGACGACCGACCGAACCGCGAGATCGCGGCAACGCCACGATTGCGACGATGCGACCCAACCACTATGCTCGAACACATGTTCGATAAGCCGGTAAGGCCGGCTCGCGCACTGCCCGGCCGACGTGTCCAAGGTCGGCGGCGGACCACACCTTCGACCGAACATGCGCCGCGAGCAGATGGCCAGCCGGCATCAGGCCACCAGGCAGAGCACGAGGCCCGGCTCGACCAAGCCTCAGGTGAGCCTGCGTCTACCGACCAGGCAGCGATCGACAACCAGCGGCTCGGTGCCGGGGAGGTCGGTGCCGCGGAGATCAGGAGTTGGCTGCTGGTGTTGCGCCAGCTTGATCGGAGTGTGAGCAACCGGGAACGAATCGACCAGATTCGCGCCCTGGAGGAACTCAAAATGGCGGCCCGCGCCGCCCAAACGCGAATCACCGCCGACTACGAACGAACGCATCAGATGGATCCCTGAACAACCAAGCGCCATACCTGTCCTTGTGGCGCACCGTGCCCATCTTGATCGAAGTCCCGAAGGTGGTTGCCGAGGCACATCGATCAACCGAGCTCCGCGAGCCGCGCACGCAGGAATCGTTCGTCGGACTCGTTGGGCTGACAATCCAGAGCCGCGCGATAGGCGGCGGCGGCGCTGGCGGCATCCCCGAGTTCGGCCAGCAGCGCAGCACGGGCAGACCAGAGAAGGTGCCAGTCGTCCACCCCCGTGACGCGGTCGAGCAGAGCTAGACCGACACTAGGACCGTGCGCCCGCGCCTCCGCCACCGCACGGTTGACCGCGACTACCGGGCTCGGTTTCAGCTTCGCCAACAAGCGGTAGAGCGACGCAATCTGTGGCCAGTCCGTGGCCTCAGATGACACGGCTTGGGCGTGCAGGCAGGCGATGGCGGCCTGGGTCTGGAAGGGCCCGGGTTGGCGGCGGCGCAAGACACGCATCAGCATCGACGCCGCCTCGGCTATCTCGGCGTGATGCCACCGACCGCGGTCCTGGTTCGCCAGCAGGATCAGCTCTCCCGCCGTGTCCACGCGGGTGTCGCGCCGGGCATGGGTAGCGAGCATGAGCGCCAGCAGCCCCCACGCCTCGGGCTCATCCGGCATCAGATTGGCCAGCAGCCGAGCTAACCGAATGGCCTCATCGGCAAGGTCGACTCGTTGATCAAGCGGGCCTACCGGGGCATGATGCCCGACGGTGAACACGACGTTCAGCACCGCGAGCACCCCGGCCAACCGGTCGGGCAACTCGTGATCGGCCGGGATTCGATATGGGATTCGAGCGACGGCGATCTTCTTCTTCGCCCGGCTGATCCGCTGGCCCATGGTCGCGTCGGGCACCAGGAACGCCCGAGCGATCTCCACCGTGGATAAGCCAGCGATCGTGCGGAGCGTGAGCGCGACCCCAGCCTCCTGGGACAGAGCCGGATGGCAGCAGGTGAACATCAGCCGTAGGGTGTCATCGCTCTCGTAGCGCATGGCGTCATCGGCAAGCACACGGGTCACAGCTTCGGTCTCCCGGCCCAGCCGAACCGATTCCCGGCGGATGCGATCCAGCGCCTTGTTCCGGGCGACGGTGGTCAGCCAAGCAACCGGGTTGTTCGGAACGCCCTCTGCCCGCCACTTCTCGACGGCGACCACCAGTGCGTCTTGAAGGGCGTCCTCAGCTAGGTCCCAGTCTCGAGTGAGCCGGACGAGGGTAGCCAGCACCTGGCCACCCTCGATCCGGAGGATCTCCTCGAACGCCGGGCTCACGACACTGAACTCCACGGCCCAGAACTCGATGAGCCTGAGCCCGGTGGACTGGCTGCGGGGACCGGTTTCATC
>JBOFLH010000130.1:0-1436 GCA_051657765.1 Nocardioides sp.
GTGGGCGAGGTCACTCGCATCGAATCGCGCTTGGCCCCCATCGTCTAGTGGCCTAGGACGTCGCCCTTTCACGGCGGTAGCACGGGTTCGAATCCCGTTGGGGGTACCACGCCTGACCTGCACGTTTGCAGGCCCGAGCCCTGGCGACAGGGGTCGCGTGACATGGTTCGTGACATGAAGCGACTCGTTCGGCCCGCTTGAGGCGATCTTGGCCGACTGCGGCGAGTTGGATTCACGGTTGATTCCTAGGTGTCAATGTCGATGAGTGGTCGACGCGAGCCGGTTGGTTGCCGCCCTGGAGGTGGTGTGGTCCGGGATCCGCGAGCGTCATCCCGATGTCCCGCCGGTACTGGTGACTCTGGGCGCGGGAAGTGTCGGCGTGCCTGCGGGTTCGTTGAAGTTGGGCCACTTCGCTGCTCGTCGCTGGGTGGCTGCTGGCGAGGGTTCGGACGCGGTGGCGGAGTTGTTCGTCGGCGGCGAGGGACTACAACGGGGCGCTGAGTCGGTGTTGGCGACGTTGCTGCATGAGGCCGCCCATGGAATCGCTCATGTGCGGGGAATCCAGGACACGTCGCGTCAGGGCCGCTATCACAATGGCCGTTACCGCGTGCTCGGTGAAGAAGTCGGGCTGACGATCACCAAGACCGGCGATATCGGCTGGTCGGGCACAGCCCTCTCTGCCGGGACGGCTCAGGAGTACTCGGCCGAACTCGACGAACTGGCGCATGCTTTGGTGGCGTATCGGCGGGCGGAAGGGCAGCTCTCGGCTGACCCAGGCAAAGGGCCAGGAAGTGGTGGCGACGGCGAAGCCGCGAGTCCTTCGGGGAAGCGACCGAAGAACGGTCTGGTGTTGTCGTGCCAGTGTCCGCGCCGGATCCGTGCCTCAGTGGCCGTCGTGCAGTTGGGGCGAATCCTCTGCGACGTGTGCGGCGCAGACTTCGAGGCGGCATAGGAGCGCGCAGACGGCAAGCTGATCCAGACCGCGCGTGGAGCCCACGACCGTCGGCGTTGTCGGCACCGGGCGACTGAGTCAAAGTTTGGGTCCCCCTGACGAGGCCCCGATCGATGAGGCAGGATGCCCGCATGGCCAGCCCCGGGGTAACCATTCACGACGTATTGGATCAGTTGCGCCGGACCGCGCTGGACGAGCGGGACAAGGGCGACAAATTCGAACGGTTGATCCGGAGCTACTTCAGAACCGACCCGGAGTGGGCCAGCCGGTTCTCCGATGTATGGCTGTGGTCGGAGTGGCCCGGCCGGGCTGGGCGACCGGACACTGGAATCGACTTGGTTGCGCAGCATCGCGATAGGGGAGGGTTGGCGGCGATCCAGTGCAAGTTCTATGCCGACGATCGTGAGATCGCCAAGAAGGATGTTGATTCGTTCCTCAGCGCCTCCGGCAAGGACGAGTTCGTCGCCCGCTACATCGTCGACAC
>JBOFLH010000131.1:0-3403 GCA_051657765.1 Nocardioides sp.
GCCCACTCACTCGGGTACTCACTGCAATGATCGATCACCAGACGAACAGCCTTGGCCCGGGTCTCCGGGTCGTACCTGCTTGGCATGAAACACAACCTTCCAAGAAAGGAGGTGTGCATCAAACGCGGGGCAGTTCAACGCCGACAGGGCTAGCAGGCCCGTCAGGTCCGGGCCTATACCGGGCCTGGTGACAACAGGCTCCGCGTTGATCGCTGGTCAGACATGGACGTGCATCGGACTGTAAATCCGTCGCGAAGACCTCGAAGGTTCGAATCCGCGCGGTGAAGACTGAATCACGGCATGATCTCGGTGGTGAGCACCATTAGCCGCCGGCTGCGCGCCTGGATCAGGACAACTAGTCGGGACCGGTGGTGGCGGGTTCGTTTAGTCACTTCAGTCGGACTTGGTGCAGTCGCCGTGCTGGCTATCGCGCTTTTCGCTCGATGGTGGTCAGGTGGTTCGCGCGCATCATTGGCGCACTGGCTGGAGTCTGTGGCGACTTTGGCAGCATTCGGCGCGGCGGTGGTGGCCGGCGCACTGGCTGCCAGAGCGGTTGGGATTGAACGTGAGCGGGATGAGCGGTGGATGTCGCAGCAAAGAAGTTCCCAGGCGAGTTGCGTCGCCGCTTGGTTCACGCGGTTCGACACCCAGACGCAGGATGAAACCATCGTGGCGATCGCTGCCTACGTTCGACTTCGCAATGCTTCAAATCTTCCCGTGTCACGCGTGACAGTCGAGACCGCGCTCGTTTGGCCAGCGCGCACGGGCCGCTCAGGAAGGACCGATCTCATTCAAGTGGATCACGGAGTACTGCCCCCGTATGAACCTGCCGATGGTTTGGTCGAGGTCCGTGTGCCAATCGCCGCGATCGCATTGCCACCTCGCGCTGTGGTCGAAGTCCAACTCTCATTCGTCGACGCCGGCGGCCAGGCCTGGGCTCGTCTGTCAGACGGCCAGCTCGTCTTTAGCTGATCGATGGCTCCAGCAAGCGACGGTGTGTCGAATACGGTCAGAAGTCTGTCGGAGCGGCGGACTCAGATCTCCGTTCTCCGAGGTCAGCGGCCTATCGACGGCGGGGGGATGTTCTGGCTACGGATCAGAGTCTGCTATCAATGCGTTGGGCCCAACTTCACGTTGCGGCCTGCGGCCGACACCGGCTTCGGTGTCCGACTGCCGGCCGTTCTGCCACACGGGGCTCTTCGCTCCCAGCATCATGCTGGAGGCGCGGTACGCCCGGGCCGCGAGGTCCGTCTGGCCCAGGGCTCGGTGGGCATCGGCGAGTTCGAACCAGAGCTGAGCCACGTCGCGTTCGTCGTGCAGGAGCACGAGCAGGTCGTGCGCCTGGTCATAGGACCGCGAGGCCGCCTCGAAGTCCGGCTTCGCGGCATGCACATGACCGGTCAGCAGGATCCGCTCGACGGCGATCATCGGCAGTTGGTCCTCAGCCTCGCGGGGCACCTGATCGAGGAAGGCCATGGCTTCCTCGAGCAGACCGCCGCCCAGACGAACCCTGGCCCTGCCCAACAGGTTGCAGGCCAGATCGATCCGGTTGGCCGAGGACCAGTCCAGCTCGCGGCCGGCCAGTTCGAAGAGGGCGTCGGCCGCCGCCAGGTCGGGCTCGGGCGCGGCCAAGTGGTGGAAGGCGATTTCGGTTCTCAGCAGCGCCAGATTGCGGGTGCTGTCACCGTTCTCCAGCATGGCCAGGGCCTTGGTGGCGAGGCTGATCGCCTCCGAGGTATTCCCGGCCTCGTGCTCCATCTGGGAAGCGGCCCAATAGGCGGCCGCGCACCCTTCAATGGAGTCGAACTGCTCGGCCGCCTCTAGGCCGCGGGCACACAACTGCCGGGCCTGGCTCAGGTTGCCCTTGTCGCGATACGCACTCGCGACGTTGACGGTCAGCCTGATGTGATCATCGAGGCCTTCCAGACCCTGCCGGCTCAACTTGGCGAGCCTCTCCTCGCCGACGGCGATGGCCTGATCGGGGCTCCCGGCCTCACGGTAGCAACGAACCAACGCCAGGCCGATCGCAGCCAAGAGCTTGCCGTCGGTCGTCTCGGCCTGCAGATCCTCCAACGCGATGATGGCCTCGTTGGTCTCCCCCTCGGCCTCTGCTACGAAACCCAGTGTCAAAGCAGCCTGCTGCGCCAAGTCGCCATTCGGAGTCCGCAGGGCCAGTCGCACCACCTCCTCGGCGTACGCGCGGGCGTTGTGCAACTCCCCGGCCGCCAATGCCAAATCAGCCTGAGTTAGCTTGTCTTCTATCAAGGACCGGCTCAGTACCTGGTGACTCGACAACTCTTGTAGCGACCCCTGCCCCGGCTTTCTTGCGCGGCGCCGCGCTGCCAAACCGTCGCACGCAGCTAGCCCGAACATCTGACCCAACCACCGCCACTGCCGCATGACCCCTTCAGACCGACAGACCCTCGCCATCTCAGCAACCAACTCGGCTCGGCGAGCATCACCTGGAGGATAGAGCCGGGCGATAAGCCGGACCGCGAACACCGGAGCAGCACCAAGCACGAAGGCCATCACGAGAACGGTCGCGAGACCACTCCACCCGACCATGACCATCCCGCTCATTGCTCGACTCTCCGCGGTCGCAGGCTGGAAGCGGATCCACGTACACGTGGAGATGCGGCACCGAGGAAGTCACGGAGGTATCCGATCCCGTCATCGGTGAGCCGGTAGTAGCGACGGGCGGGTCGTCCCGCGCCGTGCGGCAGATCTTCCCAACCGTCTTCAAGGAACCCTTGCTCAAGCAGATCGCTGAGGAACGGATACATGCTCCCCGCACCCACGCCGGCGTTCCTCGACAACTCATATCCCCAATGCACAGCGTCACGCCGGGCCAGTAGCTCAACTGCGATCGCGGCTCGCGCTTTGGTCCGGCGCCGCTTCATGCTGTCTACCTTATCCGATATAGGCCCATCACGGACCACGGCCACCACCTGTTGCTCGGTGACGTGAGCATTCCCAGCGCTCGGAGGATGCGACCGGGCCGACCAACTGCGACAGAATGCGGGCGGCCCCGCCTAATGCGCGCCAAGGACTTGGACGTGCGGCAGCGAGTTGACGGTTTGCCCAGCTCAGGCTGGGTGTGGGCGTCTGGTGTGGGGCTGGCTGGAAATCAGAAGGTTCGAACGGACCCTGCCTACCGAGCAGACACGCCCTGACCTGCCGGGCTGAAGCGACCTCTAGTGAACTATTGCAGGCTCACTGATCCAGATAGCAGTCGCCAAACATGGCGCAGAATCCCACCGGTGTCCCACAGAGCCGCGACGAGACCGGCCTACAGAGCGCTGGCCAGCGGGAATGGGTGTGTAGTTGTCCGCTCTCCGGAGGCGGCGGTCGGTCGCCCGTCAACCCGGCATCTCTGTGGTTGCCGTTCCGGTGTGGGTGGGCA
>JBOFLH010000132.1:0-14222 GCA_051657765.1 Nocardioides sp.
TCCAGCCTCATCGTCGTGAGGTAGTCCTGCCAGTCACCTCCGTTCATCTTGAGACGGAGGATGAGCTGATGGAAGACGTTCTCCTTCTGGGACGGATCGCCCACGACGATCTTCACACCGGCGAGCCAGCTGTCGATCAAGGTACGGACGCCCTCGTCGGACGCCACGACGTAGGCCTGTCGAAGCTCCCTCGCCATCTGCATCGCCGCCGCTGGGGACACCTCGGCCGGGTCCAGTCCGGTGATCGCCGACTCGACCTTGGTGATGACGGCGTCGAGCGGCCGGGTGTCCTCGACGGCCCCGAGGCCCAGCATCCGATCGCCCGCGATGTATGGCGGCAGGTAGCGCCGCTGCTTCTCCTTGATTCGCGCAGCACGGGCCTGTTCCTCGGCGCTTGAGCCGGCCTTCGGACCGTGCTCGGCCGCCGCCGCCTCTGCCGCTGCCGCCTCCACCTGCGCCTTCTCCGCCTCCACCCGCGCCTTCTCCGCCCCCGCTCGCGCATCCGCCGCCTCCACTTGCGCCTTCTCCGCCTCCGTCTCCGCCTCCGTCTCCGCCTCCCCCGCCTCCCCCGCCTCGGCCCGCGCCTTCGCTACAGCCGCCTTCGCCACCGCCGCCTTCGCCACCGCCGCCTTGGCCGCCTTGGCCGCCGCCTTCACCGCCTTGGCCGCGTCCTCCGCCGCGCGCAGAGCCAGGTACTCGTCCACCAGCCGCTGACTCTCCTTGCGGAGGCGGAAGTACACCCCTTCGGGCACGTCGACGACGACCTCGATCGGGTCCTGGTGGCCTGGGCTGAAGGTCGCGGCGAGCTGAACCGTGATGGTGTAGCGCACCGTCGAGGCGTACACCCGCGACGCGCCGCCCTGGTAGAACGCCACTCGGCTGCCAGTGCCCATGCCGCCCTGCTGCCCGGTCTTGCGACTGTCCGACCACTGCACGGTGGCACCGGCCTGCAGGATGTTCCGGTATTCGTCAGCCGGGCCGGCCGAGCCCCCACGGGACAAGCCGTTGCCACTTGTACCGAGGTTGAAGGCTCTCGACGTGGTCGTGTCTCCCTCGGCATTGGTGCTGCCCTGCATCGCGACGTCGATCATCGGGTGGACCCCGTCGAGCTCCGGCTGGTGCTGTGGGGCGACGATCTCGGCCTGCAGGATCAGCGAGCCGATGATGTCCTGCCAGCCCTGGTCGGAGAAGAGGCCGTGCAGCGGCAGGCCGGTGTCCGATGCGACCTTGTAGTGAGTTTTGAGGTACTCGGAGGAGAAGAAGTCAAGCAGCGCGCCCCGGATCGCGGCCACCGCCACCTCATGAGAAGGACTCTTCGTGACGTCGCCCGACTTCTCCGGGTCCCGGGTCGGATCGGTCGCCGCAGGCCGGTCACCATCCCCGCTGGGTCCCGTGGTCGAGAGCGCATCGATCGGAGTCGTCCCGAACTCGGTGCGCTCGCCCCCTGGGTACGCTCCAGGCACCTGGATGCGGTCGGGTTCCGGGGTGCGAGTGGACAGCGGGCGCAGCGCATCGGTGAGCACGTCCTCGGCCGTCTTCAGCAATGACAGCCGACGCAGCGCCTCGTGGAACGCGGCCTCGGCCCCCTCGAGCAGCTCATCGATGTCCGTGACAGCAGTGGTGACATGGACGTTCGGCAGGCTGAAGCCCAAGGTTCTGCGATTCCAGGGGGTCGTCGCCGCTCGGGGCGGCGTCCTGGTCACGGCCCGGCGTTCGCGCCTATCGGCTGCCGCGTCGTCCTCCTCTGCTTGTTCGACCGCGCCGGACGACGGCTCCGTGGCCCACTCCTCGAGCCTCTCCCACTCCTGCGCATCCGGCAGGCCCACCACGGGCGTGGCCCACTCCTCGAGCCGCTGCCACTCCTGCTCATCCGGCGCGTCCACCACGGGCGTGGTCAGTGACTGGTAGACGTGCACCGACATCCCGTTCTCGATCGTGTCGAGCGTGCCGAGGGTGACCTTCGGTGGTTTCGGCTTGAGATTCCTCGTCAGGGCGGGGTACAGCCGCCGGTGGTTGTCGATCACCGTCGTTCGCACGGTGTAGGTCACCGGCATCTGGTATTCGACCTCGGGCTCGGGCCCGCTCGTCGAGTTCCGGGCAGACTTGGTGGTCTGGCCGACGCGCACGGTCTTCGATCTGCTCAGTATCACGTCCCCAGCGGCAGGCACCACACCGATGGTCCGCAGCGCGGACAGCCCGACGCCGATGCGGTTGGCCCAGCTACCGGCGAGTCGGCCGGCCCAGGTGCGCGTGAAGGCGTAGTCGGCCCGCCGCTGCGGCTGACCGAAGATCCGGGTGCGTGGGTGCCCGCGAGTCTTGACGTGCCGCGGCTTCCCGGTGATCGCCTTCACCTCGTACTGCACGGTCCAGCGCCCGCCCGGAGAAACCAGCTTTCCCGATACGCCCGTGCCACCGACCAGGTTCTCCGCACGGGAGCGCAGGCCGTAGGGAACCGCGATGATCAAGGCCATCAGGTTGGCGTGCTTCTGCTCGTCTCGCGTCCGTAACGGCACGGTCCACTGATGCGACGCCGTTGTCTCCGGATGCCGACCGCTCGTCGGCCCGCCCGGTTCGGCGGCCTTCGCTGCGCCGGACGGTCGCGCCGAGATCAACTGGCCGTCGCTGTCCTCGGTGATCACGCCGTGCGCTGTGGTCACCGACACCTGTCCGTCGTCGCCGAACTCGATCTGCTCTCGAACCTGCCCGCTGGAGTCGTACCCGACGACTGCGTGTGGGGAACCGGGCCGCACCGTCATCACGGTGCGCCCACGGTCGTCCCGTATCACGTGCTCGACCGGCACCTTGGCATCGTCGCGGGTGGTCTGGACCCGGCGGCTGTCCGGCTCCAGTTGGCTCTCACCCGACCCAGCGGGCGGCTTCGAGCCCGGCGGTCTCGTGGAGATCACCTGGCCGGCAGCGTCCGTGGTCACCACACCGGCCCCCGTGCTGGCCCGTACGTGCCCGGCAGCGTCGAGCTCGGTCCGCCGTCGAACCCTTCCGTCGGGGTGGTGGTCGAGAATCACCTGCGGGGAACCGGTGCGGGACAACTGCACCGACATCGCCGGGCGACCGTTGTCACCCAGCACCACATGCCTGACCGGCACCTTCGACTTGTCGAGCGTGGTTCTGATGCGGCGGTTGCCCTGCGTCGGTCGGCCCTTGTCCGGTTCGCGGACCGCCTCCAGCGCCAGCGCCTTCCAGCCGGCGGGGAGGTACGTGGCGGCGTCATCCCCGAGCTGACGATCGATCTCCTCGATGATCTGCCGGCCACCCGCCACCTGCGATGCGAATCCCTCGCCGAGCCCTCGACCGGACGCGAGAGGCTCCGGGGGCATCCTCTCGCCGACGATCACCCGCTCGGCCGCCTTCTTGTGTGCCTTCTCGTCCACCGGCATCAGCACGTCCGCCTCGGCCTGGGTCAGCAGGCCGCGCGACAGCGCGCCGTTGCGTGTGACGCGGAACGCGACCGCGTCGGGAACGTCCTCGGCCGGCACCGTGTGGGTCTTGGTGACCAGGTGCATGGTGCCGTCGGGTCGGGTGGTCGTCACGGTGACCCAGTACCGGAGACCAGCGGTGAACAGCGCAGTGTCGCCCTCGTGGCGGTTCGCGCGGGAGACGAGAGCGTTTCCCCCGCTGTAGGCGGACACACTGTTGCCACGGCGGGCGGCGAAGTTCAGCGGGGGTCCGATGTCGGTGTACTCGCCCAGCTCCGGCTCCGATGTGTACTCGGCCCGGCCGGCGAACCCGCCCCGAAGGCCCACCTCGCCCTGAGACCCGGCGGTGGACGTATCGGCGACCCGGACCTGGCCGCGGTAGATGTCCTCCATGGCGACCGTGGAGGTCCTGCTCTGGAACCGCGGACTTATCACCTCCGCCCTCACCCACACCACGGAGGTCACCCCCTGATTGGGCATCTCGAAGGAGGGAAGCCGAAGCCCTGGGCTGGTGTATCGGCCCTTCTGCGACACCGTGAAGCTGAGGCCGGGACCACGCGTGAGGTCGTGCGAGCCGGCCTTGACGACCTCGGCACCGGTGGAGTGTGCCACCTCCGACCGCGACATCAACGCCCGGGAATCGGCGCCGGGGTCGACCAGTTCATCTGGGAGGTTCGCCACTACCAGCGCGGTCAGCCGGTCGATGTGCGACACGTCCTCGAAGGTGTGGTACCCCGGCAGCGGCACCACCTCGCCCTGGGTGCGCTGAGCCTGCATCTCCCGGATGGCCTCGTAGTTGGCCGTCGTCGCCTCGTGGGCAGCTCGCTCCTCGGCGCTCATCGAGGTGATCTCGTCGTTCGTCGCTGACGGGGAGGTGGCGCTGAGCGGGAACCGCACCTCCACCGGGACGTCTTGCAGGTGGGGGTGGGTGCTCGGCCCTGCATGCTTGGGCTTGTTGTCGCTGGTCAGCGTGTCGATGTCGAAGTCGACCAGCACACCGAAGAGGGCGGAGTCGTCCATCGTCTTGCTGTTGCGCGACGAGTGCGTGGTGACGCCCGACATGATCGCTACGGTCCTGGTTATCCCGGGGCGCGCGGTCACCGCGCCGAAGAACGACGAAACGCCTGAACGCACGCCGGCCGGAGCGGTGATCGCGACGGGATAGCCACGCCGTCGAACTAGAGCCTCGCTGTAGCGGGCCTCCTTCCACATCTGGCTGGTGTTGTCGACCCGCACCTTCGTGTCGTCGTCGATGTGGTGGGCCTGTCCCATCGTCGCCTTGATGGTCACCGTCGCGCTGTCGCGGCCGGCTCCGAAGTAGTACGGCTTGCCCCCCGACCTCATCGCCTTGAGGTTGCTGCGCACGGCGTCGACCGTGAAGTGCGCGTCCAGCTGATCGCTGGCGGCGGCGAGCACCTTTGGTGGCAGCTGCTGCTCGACGATGCAACGCAGCCGAGCTGCGTCCTCCTTCCGGACGGAGAACGTCTCGTAGACACCCGGGAGGCCGAGCTTCAACGTGCTCGGCGGCTCCCGCCGCTTGGCGGCCGGCATGAGTGGGAAGTGTTCTGGCCAGGACGTGGACGGGCGTCGACCATCTGACGGCACGCCATGGCCCGCCTCGAGGTCCCGTTCCCGCTGCCTGGTCGAGCCCACGAGGAAGTCGGCAGCCCGGTGGAAGGTGGCGGCAATCCACGAGCCCCGAGTTGGCGCGCCGCCCTCCGAGCTCTCGGATGACGGCTCGCCGACCCGCCGCGACGGGCCTGAATCGCTGGATGACGAGCCATCGGTAGATCGGTCGGCCGGGCCGTCGGCGGGCCGGTCGTCGGTGGACGAACTCCCCGTGGGCCGGTGGTCAGTGGACTGGTGATCGGCGGTCTGGTCGCCATCTCCACCAGGTGCGTCACGATGCGGTCCGTTCTCCGGATGCGGATCCGGTTGCGGGTTCCGCTGGCCGAGAGACTCTTTGGTGTCCTCTTCGAAGTCGGAGTCGGCGTCGGTCCGACGGTGGTCGCCGATCACCTCGACGGTGTCCGCGAATCTCACCGAGCGAGGTGACGCAGTGAGGTGTTGGGCGGTGGGGGACGCTGTGGGGTCGCCGAGGGTGACCTCCTGGTCGTCCCTGCGACGGCCTCGGGGAAGGTCAGCGGGCTGGGGTCCCTGCCCAGGTGCGAAATCGGGCCACTGGTACGTGCCACTGGGGGCCAGGCGCCGCCCGCCGCCGGTGGAGAACGACACCGGTGAATCCGGGCCACCGATCGGTGCCCGGACACCATGATCAGCAGCGGCCTGCCGCAGCCCCTGGTAGCGGCCCGGCCCGAGCCGGCACGTCTGTACCAGCCCCCGCGGCGGCTCCTCGCTGTCCAACGGATTAGCCAGGCGCAGCACCTCCGCCTGGCGGACCACCTCAGCAATGACCTCGTTCCCGACCAAGACCTGCGGACCCTCGGGACGCGGACCCGACGAAGAAGCAGTCGGGGTCGAAGGACCCATCCCCTCGTACTGCTCGTCCTGGCTGTGCGCCACCACCGTGAACGCGTTCTTCAACCCCGGCTCGGTGTACGAGAACGCCCCATGACTAGCCGCCGCCCGCATCGCCTCCGCATCCTGCACCGACCTCGGCACCCCGATACCGACGAACCGGCCCCTGCCGTCACGCAACTCCACCACCTGCACCGGCAACGCCCCCCCGCGCGCCAGCGGCACCGGCCGCACCACACCCTGGACCGGCGGCGCCGGCGGCGCCGGCTCACCCTCATCCGGCTCCCCCGGCGCATCCACCTCCGAACCCGCGTCACCCATCTCCACATCCGAACCCGCCCCCGAATCCGAGTCGGAGTCCGAGCCCGAGCCCATGTCCGAGTCTGAGTCCGTCTGGTCCTGGCTGGCGGCGTCGTCCATCTGAGCATCCAGGTCCAGCTCCCGCTGCGCGTCCGCACGCGCGGACTGGTGAGCCTGGTCCACTACTTGCGCCGCGTTGGTGAACTGCTCACGGAAAGGCGGCTCAGGGAAGAACAACTCCCGCGAAGGCACATCAGCCCGGTCCCCGGCATAGTTGATCTGCAACATCACCTGCGGCCCATCACCAGGACCCTGCACCGCACCCGCAGGCGGAGCCATCAACGGCTCATCAGCCCCGACCAGCCGCGGCGGGTTCGGCCCCCCCAACATCCCGCGCAGATACCCCGCCGGCGACGGCTGCCACGACGACGGAGCCACCTCGAACGCCGCGCCGTTCTGCCCCTCCGCAGGCAGCTCCGCCAGCAACTCGGCATTCTCCACACCAGCGGCGAACCGGCCCTTGAAATCGTCCACCATCGCCTCACGGTGCTCATCCAAGAACGCGTGCACCGTGCCCGGCAGGTTCGCCACCAACGACCCCGCCGCGGTCCGCGACACCAACACCGTGGACTCCGACCGCTCATCACCCTCCCACGTATGCATCAACCCCGCCGCGTCCAGATACCCCAACACCAACTGATCCACCAACGCCCGCCGATCCAACCCCGACCCACCCCGCTCCGCGAACACCGCACCCCACCGATCCGCGAATTCGATCGCCGCCTTCGCATCCGCCGCCGCCATCGCCTGCGGATACCACGACTGCAACCCCGACGGCGTCAACGCCACCAACCCCTCCACCACATCCCGCACATACCCCACCGGCACCCCAGCAGCAGTCAACAACACCGCATTCCGACGACTCTTCGACGGCACCAACCGCCGTCCAGCGGCGTCCGGCCCGGCTGCAAGATCACCTTCACCAAGGGTTTGGTGAATCGGCAACCCGGAGGTATCCAACGAGACGTCTGAAACATATCCGGCGCCACCCAACTTCGACACGAGCGCCTGCACGACAGCCAACTGCACTTCACCGCCGCCGGCAACCTCACTCGCCGAGTGGGGCCCGCTCGCCGCGACCGCGAACCGGTGCTCCACGTCATCAGTGCGCAACTCCGCTGACACACCATCCACCTCACCAGCAGCCATGACATGTCTAGGAGACGCTGGAGGGGCCACCACGTACGGCAGCTGCAGTTCCGCCGCCACCCCCCCGTGCAATGGATGCGGTTGCAGCACCGGCTGCACTGGGGGCGCCATTGCCGCCGCCCCCAACGGCGGGGGGATCACCTCATTAGCATCATCATTGACATGTGCGATTAATGCCGCCCGCCTCCTCAACGCCTCGTCCGACGCGGACTCCGGCCAATGCCGCTCCTCTATGACGATCCGTGGCTCCTGCCTGCCGTCGTTAGTGTCAGCCGCGACCATGTGCGTGTGCATAACAAATACGCTCTGCCATAACGTTTCATCTGGATCGGATACCAGAAGATTATCCATATAATCTCCGAGGCTAAAACTTGGGTCGTCAGGACCTGACCACGGATCAGAAGCTGCCAGAACGTCCCCCCGCCTCGCGCCGTCCAAGTCTGATATTGGGCTGGCTAGCTGATCGGCAAAACTCGAGAAATGAGAACGGTACTCATCGTTGATAAGCCGCCTGATTTGGTCCCGGTGAAGCGTCAGGAAATCTTGGATGTGCTCCGGTAGGGCCGCACGCAGTCCTTCCATTGACGTACGCGACAGAAGTGGCATGTGTTGCTTCATCTCGCCAGGATCAGTCGTCGCTTCCCTGGTAACTGGGTCGATCAGTCTGCTCATCGCCTGACCAGCCACATGCAAAGCGGCCAGCCCGGACGCACCACCGGCGGTCTCTGCCTCCATTAGACTGAAGCCCGAGTCAACGGCATATTGCTGGACCGCTTCTGATACCGCTATTGAGAATGACAGAAACTTGACGTCCTTTTTCGCTAGTGGAGTCGGATTGGGATTGGTTTCGACTCTTATGGCTCTAAGGTAGCGGTATAGTTTGCTGACTCGGATTCCGGCGGTTTGCTGTAATGCGAAGTTGCGCTGATTAGTTACCGGTTTAGCTATCGGCGATCTATTCTGATTGAATACGAAGCCCGCGTTCGTCGGAAACTGGTTATACAACGGCACCAATTCCGTTGATGTCCAGCTTTGCAGTATTCGCTTAACCCTATCTTCAGACTTCGCCATCAATCGAGGATTGGCAAAGCCCCGCTCTCTACGATGCCTTCGCGCAGGCACGGTAACGTATTCTATAATATTTCCCTTCATTCCGTCTAGCTCGATGTGGAGAAAGGAATCAGCGATCAGCGGCACGTTCCGCGACGCGCCCAACACGAGAGCGTTAAGAAACTCCGCCTCTCGACCAAGCGCGCCGATCTCACGCTCGGCCGGAGGGTCGGTCACCGCCGCCGCTACCGACTCCGACTGCGGCGCGGTCGACGGCAGACCCGGAACCACCCGACCCTTCGCATCCACCACCAACGCGCTCAACTCCACCCCCGGGAACGGCAGATCACGCCCCGACACCGGCACCGGAGCACCCCGCCGATGTACCAACACCACCCCACGATCCGCCGTGTTGTACACCACCATCTGATGCCCCACCCCCGACGGACGCCGCGCCGAGACAAACCCTGCCGCACCCGGACCCGCCTTCTTCACCGCCTCCATCACCGCACCCCACGACCCCACCGGCTGCCAATCCCCCGGACGACCGAACCCACGCCCACCCGCCACCGTCCCCACCGCACCGTCATCCACCGCCCCCGCCGAATACACACCCCCCGGGAACAGCTCCTCCCGCAACGCACCCGCCAACTGCACACAATCCTCCCGCACCACCGGCACCCCCTTCGCCACCCGCCCCGCCACCACCGACAACTCCCCCGCCGACAACACCGGTCCCGGCCCCACACCACGCCGCGGCACCGACCCCACAGGCTCATTCGAGCTGCGACCACCCCGGCCCGACCGGCTCGACACAGGCGTCTCCTGGTGCCCCACGTCCGAGGTCGAGACAGCCTCCGGTGTCACCAGTGGAGAAGAGGCACGGGCCGACGACGGCGGTCCCACCGGAGCCGGCGGCGCCGGCTGAGACGAAACCGGCGTCGAGGTCTCCGACCCGACTAGGGCACCGATCGGCGCAGTGGACGTCTCCACGGACGCCGACGCCGACGTCTGAACCGGGCTTGGCGTCGCGCCCGGAGTAGATGTCGACGCACTCGACGACGAGGCCCCCGAAAGCCCTGACGACGAGGCCGCAGGCGAGGCCGCTGTAGACGAGACCGCCGAGAGGCCCGACGACACCGCGGGCAAAACCGCTGGAGGGCTTGATGTCGCCACCGGGCCTGGCGTCGACACGGCCTCTCCTACCCCGCGCTCCTCCTGCGCCGACGTCGCATCCGGAGTCGACGCGACCGGCAGGACCGCCGACGAAACACCCGGCGACATCGGAGCCGGCGCGCCCACCGGTGACTCCTCCGGTACCTTCACCTCCCCAGCCGCCGAGTCCGCGTCCACATCAGCCACCGAACCGGCGGAGCTGACAGCCCAGTCAGAACCAGCACCCCACCCGGTGTCGTCATCCCACTCCGAACCGGTATCCGAGCCGATCGACGCGTCGATGGCGGCATCGGCACGGTTCCCGGGCTCGTCGATGCCGCCCCAAGAACCCTTACCCACCGGCGAGGTCTCCACCGGACCCGACATCGACACCACACCCGACGACGAAGGCCCTCCCGCCGTCCCTACCCACGCCGTGGCTGCAGCCACATTCGGTGAGCCGCCGTCCGACTCAGCGGACACTGGAGTCTCAGTCGCCTGGTCGCTACGGTTCTTTGCTCCCGAAAGCTTAGGCAGGTCCAAACCGTCACCTGAAAGTGACTCTAGATCTCCTGTCGTTGAACTGAGCGGCTCAGCAATACTTGGCAAAATAGGTGTCAGGTCTCCAAAGTGTAGGAACCGGTCACCAGAGACGCTCGGCAAATTTGACGGAGCACTCGCTCGCGGAAGGTTAACCGGGCCTGTTAATCCAGGTAGCTGACCAATCCACGTGCGACCCCGGCGCCCGCCCCCGGTCGAAATCGTCACAGGTCCAATCGGAACGATCAGCGACTCCCTCATCCCCTCCCTCGCAGTCGCCTCGGTCAGCTTGCTTAGTTCCTCCCCGGCATCGCAGGACCACACCACCACATTGGGCCTCGTGTTATCGACGAATCGGCGCTGACCGGCCCGCAACGCCTGTGCCGCCCGGATCACCCGGGCCAGATGACGCTCCCCGATATTTGTCGACCGGCCGCGCGAGTCCATACCACGGAAACGACCGCCCACACGAGGCGCGAAGATCGTTGTTCCGCCCGCCAGAGCGCCGTCATAGGACCCGGCACCCTTCCGAGCCGCCTCCTGCATGTCAAGGGCTTCCTGCGGGGACCTCGGTATCCCTAGACCGACCAGATCGCCCGCACCGTCACGCAACTCTATAACTCGTACAGTGCTCGCCGGTCCCAGCCCGCCCAGTCGCCGTGGTCCCGTCACCACCGTCGGACGCCGATTCGCCACCTGCGTCATCGGACGTGGATGGCGGTCCATCTGTGCATCCGACCCTTCACCGCCCTCATTAGAATCGACGGCGTTGGACTGCGTATCTAGACCCGCATACATGTCGATGAGTTCATCGACATCTTGGAAGTCGGCGTCCGCGTCCGCGTCGGCATCGGCGTCCGCGTCGGCGTCGGCGTCGGCGTCGGCGTCGGCGTCGGCGTCGGCGTCGAGAAAAACAACTGCACTGGTAGATCCGCCACTAGGCACCTGTCGGTAGCTGCTCTCCAGGGCTGAGGACCACTGCTGGAACTGTTGCTCCAGCGTTAACATGTTCGGACCGCCAAGGTACGAAGTCGCCACTAAACGCTGCGAGCCTCCGAAACTCAAGTCAGATGAATCTACGGCCGGCCACATCATCGGCGCGTCCGACCCGATCAGTCGCGCTTGGCTTGAATCACCGAGGATGCCGCCCAAGTATTCAAGCGCGGACGGCTGCCAATCCCACGGTGCTTTAAGAAATAAGAAACTCTGGTCGATCTCGTCGGCGTGCGTGTCGAGCAATGCTTCCGTATCAGCCGTGAAACGGTTGACAAAATCATTAAGCATCGCAGCGCGATGTCTATTCAGAAACGAATTCACCGTGCCTTCTGGATCTGTGGCGAAGAGATCTAAGAGCGCCGCCCCGGCGGAAGTGCGCGACATCAACAGAGCAAACTCGGATGGCTCGTCGCCGTCGAGGTTTGCATGCATTAGTGCAGCTGCTTCGATGTACCCCAGAACCAATTGATCGCCTAAAGCGCGTTCCGCCCGAGACGAGACACCTTCCAGTGTCGCAGTCCAGTCATCGGCAAACTTGATCGCAGCTCGCGCGTGCTTCGTCGCTTGAGCTTGCGGGATGTACGACTGTAGGCCGGGAGGAGTCTGTGAAACCAGGAACTCGGCCATATCCCGAGCTCCTCCGGCTGGGACTCCGCCGAGGAAGTAGGTGCGACTGCTGCGACTAACCGCAGGGATTATCTGGTGCAACGACGAATCGGGTCCAGCACTGAACCCCATCAAGTTGATTAGTTGGTCGAGACCTGATCCCAGATCGGACTTCGTCCGACTCAGTGCAATCAACGTGTCCTGAACTATTTTCAACTTGTACTTGCCCGTGTCGTTGGCGCTGGTCGGCACAACGGGCACAGTCGACAGCACCATGAACTGGTGTTCGATACTATCGGTATTGACGTCAACGACGTCGCGGGCGAAAGCGAGCGGCCCGTTGCCCGGTTGCCTTTGCGGCTGGACAACGTAAGGTACGTGGATCTCCGCACTGGCTCCGCCGTAATGCAAATGCCTTTGGGGTTCCGACATCACCTGTGGCGCAGGTTCGAAAAGCGCCGCTGGCGGCGCGATTTTTTGTTCGCCAATAACATCACGGACCATCGCGTCGACTTGATCAAGCCCTTGATTCGCGATCGTCATGGACATAAGCCCGTCATATGGGGAGATGATTCTGTTCTCGACGGGTGCTCGTGGCTCCTGGCGGCCATCATTTTTATCAGGAACTCGGATATGTGTTTGGACATTTAGCACTGACTGATCTAGTGTTATTTCCGGTCGGTTCATAAGGAAATTATTGAAATAGTGCTCGATCGTAAACTTGTTTTGTCCTCCTTCGGGCCACGGACTAGCGGCATAAAGAACGTCTCCCTGCTGATGGGATTGACTATTCAACAGAGGAGGAAATAGTCCACGAGCCATCTTGGGATTGTGTTCTTTGTAGGTGTTATTTACGACTTGATGAAACCAGCTTTGATTGGCTTCAAGATAGCCACGAGTAGAAGTTGGCAACCCTAGACGAAAGCCGCCGGGCGAGAGTCTGGAAATTAGCGGAGCGTTCAGTTTCGCTCGGCCAGGTGTCGTCAGGGGCTGACCGTTGTCACCTGTCACTCGCGAACTTGCAAGAGCGAGTATCTGGGTGTAGATCATGACCACGACGCTTGCGACGGTTTCGGCTTGTTCCGGCGACTGTCCGTGCGCTGATGCGTGGTCCTTCACTTGCGATTCAAGGTCGTCAAGCTCATCGATTCGACCGTCGACGATTTCTGGAACCAGGTCAGCACTAAGGACATCCGGAAGGCGTTCATAGTTCTTCTTAACATAGCTCGATAGCAGATGGAATGGAACGCCGTCGGTTCTTTGCTTGTTGGCGACAACAACTTCATGGAACCGTGTCACTATCGGATCGTAGTTCTGATTTCGTTCAAAACCCTGTTCCTCTGGAAATAGATCATATAGAGCTGTTGGGTCGCTGACGTTCAGGCCATACAGTCGTGACTCAACGTCTTCGACCGCCAGCTTCATCAACCGGCGATTCTGCCATCCTCGCTCGCTTGGGTTAAGGCGGGCTGGTTTGCTGACACACTCGACAATATCGCCGTTGATCCCGTCTAGTTCGATGTGCAAGAACTGGTTTCGTATTAGCCATACATTTGAAGGCGCACCGCTCACTTTGAACACATGCTCACCCTCCGAGCCGTCAGCGCCGATTTCGCGCTCGCGTGGGGGGTCGGTCATCGCCGCCGCCACCGACTCCGACTGCGGCGCGGCCTGTGGCAGATCCGGAACCACCCGACCCTTCGCATCCACCACCAACGCCCTCAACTCCACCCCCGGGAACGGCAGATCACGCCCCGACACCGGCACCGGCGCACCCCGCCGATGCACCAACACCACCCCACGATCCGCCGTGTTGTACACCACCATCTGATGCCCCACCCCCGACGGACGCCGCGCCGAGACAAACCCCGCCGCACCCGGACCCGCCGCCTTCACCGCCTCCACCACCGCACCCCACGACCCCACCGGCCGCCAATCCCCCGGACGACCAAACCCACGCCCACCCGCCACCGTCCCCACCGCACCGTCATCCACCGCAACACTCGAGTACAACCCCCCCGGGAACAACTCCGCACGCAACCCATCCGCCACCGCAACACAATCCTCCCGCACCACCGGCACCCCCTCCGCCACCCCCGCCGCCACCACCGACAACTCCTCCACCGACAACGGCCGCCGCTGCCCGACATCACGCCGCGGCACCGACCTGCCCGGCTTGTCCGAGACGCGACCGGCCCGACCCGACCCGCCCGCCGGTGTGGCCGATCCCTGCTCTGCCGCCGATGTCGACATCGGCGGCACGGCTGGAGACAAGGCCGCGGCCGGCGCCTGCGTGGGTGCGTGCGGCTTCGGCGGAGCCGAGGGCGGCGGGGTGGTGGACTCGTCCGCTGCCGACGTGGGCTTCCGGCCAGGCTCGGACACCCCGGCCGGCGGCGAGGTTCCCACCGGTGCCGGCGGCGCCGGCCGGGATGACGCCGGTGCCGAGGTCTCCGC
>JBOFLH010000133.1:0-5004 GCA_051657765.1 Nocardioides sp.
CCCACCAGCTGGCCTAGCGTGTGGAGCACCTGCGCCTGGCTAAACTCATCACCTAGTTCCTCCAAGATGTCGAGACTCTTCCGCAAGAGATCTTCCGCCTCGGATACGCGCTTCCTGTCCCGTCCCACCAGCTGGCCTAGCGTGTGGAGCACCTGCGCCTGGTGGAATTCATTGTTCAGCTCTCCACCGATGTCGAGGCTCTTCCGCAAGAGATCTTCTGCCCGCCGCGCTTGGCGCCGGCCGTCGAAGCGCCCGACAATGTGAGCCGCGATAGCCACTTCCTTGCGGCGACGGTCGTCGGCCGCTACTGACCTAAGAAGCCGAATCGCCTCGATACGGCGGCCTTCCCGATAGGCCAGCATGCCGTTGAGAAACGCAATCTCAATCGCTCCAGAGGGAATTACTTGTCGTCTCTGTTGTTCCTGTGCTAGCCGGTAGCCCAGCCACTGATCGCGCACCGGCGCATGGATAGCGATATCCGCGTACCTACGAAGTGCGTGGTCCTTGCTTAGTTCGGCCCCGTGATAGGCACGTCCAGGCCCTTCAACGAGATATCGTGGAAGTTCGTCGTAGGAGGCTCGCGATGCCGGGTCGGCTGCGATCGTGTGAAGAAGGGCGTGCACTCGCGAATGAATATCGGGCATATCTGACAGCTCGTCGAGCAACGGCTGCCGCGCACGCTCAACGAGGTTCCACTCACTGTTTCGCTCCATGACGAGGTCCGTCAGGTGCACCGCAGACAATAGCCATGAGGGAGCGTCAGCTAGCTGCAGTACGGCCAAGGCGAGTTCATCCGTGAGGCTCTCGGCGGCACTGAGGGCAGCCAGTCCCCGGGCAAGGTTGTCGCCAGCCGCCAGCAGGAGCGATAGGTCGCTGGGAATCGTTTCTGCCGTTACAGGCATTTCAGGTTCGCAACCTATTCACTGCCAGTGTGAAGCCGGCGTGAACGGAACGGATATCTTGATGAGAGGTGACGATCGCATTTGCGAAGACTTCGGCTTGTTCCGAACTTTTGCACATACCCTTTTCGAGAGTCAGAGTCGCGATATCTTCCACGGCAGCAATTCGCGAGCGATCGTCATAGGCACTTGGAAGGTCGAGAAGGATCGTGGAATCTGGAGGCCAACTCGAGTTCTTACATGCCATTTCTACCGGGTCGAAAATGTCGACAACTACGAGGCCTAGCGGAACCAAATTCTCGAGCGCGTCAATCCAGAGCACGCTCATCATCCGATCGAGGTCGGAAACTGAGTACTGATGTGTATTCATGAATATTATCGCGACTCGCCGAGTCGGCAGCAGTTTGCGAAGAGATTCACAGAGTGCTTCAACGTACGTAACCGCAGAGGCGCCAAGCCCAGCGTTTATCGTCACATCCTTTATTAGTAGGGCACCCCCAGCTTCGAGATTGTTCGCGACCTGGACGGTTGGTGATGAGCTCGGAATTACGAGAGATACCCCAGTGGACTTGCTAACTTGCTGGACAATATCAGTCAAGTAATGCGTGTTCGAATTGTCGGGATCAATCTGCACTGTGCGCCACGACCTATCGTGAGAACTAGAGGATAGTTCGCCTCGCAATACCCTAGCAAATGCGGCCTTTGGCGACTCGGCTCCTGCATGGATGTGAACCACACCCCCCGCACCGTGGTCCCGCAGGGCAAGGATCTCGCTCAGTTGCTCTCGCCAGTCGATCTTCCACCCGGATGCCTTGGTCATTCTTCCTTCGGTTTCTGTGAATCTACTTGTATTCCCTCAATGCTGACGTCATGATCGGCCCGGATATCAGTACCTATCGTCGTTTGCTCGCTCCCGGCTCTCGTGGCCACGTCTGATATGCGCACTGCGCCCCGTGAGTCGATGTCGGTTCCCACTCTCACAGAAGACGGCCGCTTTGACTGGGCCCCCCTGGACGCCAGATGCCCCACGCAGGACGCAGCGATACCGACGCCGACCGAAATAGAGACTTGAAGCCTGGGCGACATGTCTGAGAGGAGAATGGTGAGGACGAGTACGGCGGCCCCTGCCGCCACGCCGATCGCAAGTTCGCGGATCATGCCTAGCATGCTAAATGCTCCCGGCACATCCTGCCGAGTTTTGAGCCATCGGACGGTCGCTAACGCAGTAGGTAGGGCATCTGGCTCAGGTGCGCGCACCGTTCTGCGTCGTCCCGAGAGCCGTTGCATGTGGGCCGCCGTTGGATGGTTGCTGTTTGGGCGACGCGACCACCCACGATCCGGTAGCCGGCGGTCAACGCCAATCGGCTCATGATCTCCTCACCCTTTCGATGTGGGCGCCAGCCGAGGCCGTCCGCCCAGAGCCCGGTCGAGGGCGGCGGGCGGTGCGGCTGTCCTGTGGCGGCGGCGCGTACAGCCCCGGTTGGGGGGCTGTCTTGAATACGTATAGAAAGTTGTCAAGGTCTGGTTAGGGGACGTGCTCCGTCGCCGATGTGTGACACCGGGCAGCGCGTCAGCGTCACTTGCGGCTGCGTGACCACCGCCAGCGGTGGTTATGACCTCGTTGGTGGTTTCGGGATTGGGGTACGGCAGCATCGGTGGACGTTGGCCGGGCGGCCCGGCCAAACTCGCGGCGGTCTCCGACGCAATCGAGTGGCACGACCGGGACGGCTGGGGCGTAGACGGCGTCTGGGGAACGAGGTTCCCCCTCCTTCGTCGAGGCCGGTCTGGCCTGCCGGGATTCGGACCGCAAGGGTGAAGGCGCCGAGACCTGTGTCCAGCGGAGTGGTCTGATCGTCCGTACCATGCGGAGGCATGGAGACTGGTCGAGCTACGGCCTCGCTGCTTGAGGTGTTGGAGCCTGACCGTCGTGCGCACTCGGTGGCGGTTGGGCTGAAGGTCGCCACGCGGGTGCACCGGTTGGAACCGGGTATTCGCGACGCGGCGGTTACTGCGGCGTTGCTGCACGACATCGGCTACGGATATCCAGCTACCGGATTTCACCCGCTGGATGGTGCGCGGTTCTTGGCTGCGCAAGGGTTTTCGGCCGAGGTCTGCCATCTCGTGATCCACCACTCAGCGAGCACCTATGAGGCTCGTGAGCGAGGCATCGACCTGAGTGTCTACGACGAGTTCGCCGTCGAGCGCGACATGGACGAGGCGCACCGGCTGCTGTGGTGGGCGGACATGACGACCGGGCCGACTGGCCTCACTGTGAAGGTCGAGGATCGCTTAGATGAGATCGTGCAGCGCTATGGCCCGGGGCATGTGGTCTCGGCGTTCATCGAGAAGGCTCGACCGCTGCTCGTCCGGGTGTGTCAGTCGCCTGAGGGGTCGATCCACGTTTCCGTGTGAGCAAGACCCCACTCCAACCGCATCCGTTGGCTTCGGTCCATCACCAGGTCGCTGAGGCTCTCGCGGTCGATCCACTCGACACGGGTGGTTTCGTCGCTCGGAGTCGGCGTACCGCCGAGGTACTCGGCCCGGTAGACGACGGTGAACTCTTGGCGTACTTCGTCGTTGCTGGTGTAGTGCACGACATGCCGGGGATCGGTGTAGATCCCGGCGACGCCGCAGAGCCGGATGCGGATGCCGGTCTCTTCGAGGGTCTCTCGGACGGCGGTACGGCTCAGTGACTCGCCGGGATCTTGTGCTCCACCCGGCATGGACCAGTTTCCGTTGTCGCTGCGCTGGGTAAGCAGTACGGCGTTGTCGCGGATGACCAGGGCTGCGGCGCTCGGTCGGATGCTGTTCGCGGCCGGCGCGGCTGGGTCCTCGTAGTAGTCGATCCGCGTGCTCACGGCCTTCAGCCTACTGACTGTCCGGTCTGCCAGACTCGCTCGAAAGCCTGGCCGTAGTAGTCGAAAAGGTGTCCACCGGCACGCTGACGAGATGCATGACCGGGGACCTGGATGCCCACGATCCGTAGGTGTGATTGTTGATCAGCATCGCGTGATCGAACCGGTACTGGCTGGCATAGAGCGCGGTTTGATGGAGCCGGATGTCCACGCCAGGCAGGCCTGCGACCGAGGCCAGGTACTCCAGGGTCGAACGACACCGAGCGGCTAGCGTCGGTAGCCCTTCCTCCTCCCCCCGGATACGAACCTGCCCGCAGCGCGAATCGCCGAGCAAGATCCGGAACCGAACACCGGCGGTGCTTTGGCGTTTGATGACCTCCACGAGGTCGTACGCCTCGATCAGGAACCCCCCGGCGTACACCAGAATGTCGATCTGCTCCGCTGCCTGCCCGAACAACGAACGCCAGACCTCCTCCGGCACGCTATTCCGGGTGGGCCATAGCTGCACCACTTCGGCTTGGCTCGCCGCTCGGCTGCCTTCAGCTCCGAGCAGCGCCGGCCAGAAATAGGTCTCATCGAATCCGAGGAGCTTGGCGACTCTTGCTCGTGTTGCCGGATGTGGCACCCGGTCTTGGGTGATCCAGCGCTCCACGCTCTTCGGGTCAACCTCGACCACGTGGGCAAGCTCCATCACGACGTCTGGACTGAGTACGGGCTGGATTGGGGAGTGTGTGATTCGTAGACTCGTCAGCGTGCGGCCGGTCATGTTTCTCGCGTCGAAGCGGGTGGGCGGTCTTGCTCATATCCTCCCTTCCTCGCCCGGTGAGTTGAGGACGGTGTTCGTGCCGACGGCGGGTGTTCCGTTCGAGGCGGCGCCGTGGCTGGACCGGCGCCGGGCGTGGCTGACGTCGGCTGGGTTCGAGTTCGAGGATCTGGAGTTGAGTTCGGCGAGTCCTGACGAGGTGGCCGGGTCCTTGGCTGGCGCGGATCTGGTCTATGTCGAGGGTGGGAATACGTACTACCTGTTGGAGCAGATGCGGCGGTGCCGGTTCTGGGAGGCGATGGCTCAGTCGAGGGCGATCTATGCGGGGTGTAGCGCGGGCGCGATTGTCGTGTGTCCCGATATCGCCTACATCGCCGGGCTGGATGATCGTTCGGCGGCGCCTGGGTTGGTGAGTACGGAAGGGGCCGGCCTGGTCCGGTTCGGCATTCTGCCGCACATGGATGACCCACGCATCGAGAGTGAGCTG